>NZ_JBEZJZ010000068.1:0-42869 GCF_040651455.1 Streptomyces sp. NPDC048483 | reverse complement strand
CGAGGGTGTTGTAGAAGGGAGTGCGGGTGTCCTCGTAGGCATAGAAGCCGCGCAGGATGACGTATTGCGCCGAGTAGGGAATGAGGCCAGGACCCGCCAAGGTCCTCGTCAGGGCCCCTGTCCGCCGGCGGACAGGGGCCCGCGCCCTGCGGCCGCCTGCGTCTTTCGACCACCCCCTGAACCGGGCATACGATGATAGATAAGCGCCATTCGGGCGGCTGGCCCGAGTGGCGGACGGCTGATGTCAGGGGGCCGTGATGCTCGCAGAACTGGTGACGGCCGGGGTGGCGGTGGGATGCGCCGGCCTGGTGTACCTCATGGCCGCGGCGCGCGTGGTCAAGCAGTACGAGCGCGGAGTGGTGCTGCGGCTCGGGCGGCTGGCCTCCGAGGTGCGGCAACCGGGATTCACCATGATCGTTCCGGCCGTCGACCGGATGCGCAAGGTCAACATGCAGATCATTACGATGCCGGTGCCCGCCCAGGAAGGCATCACCCGCGACAACGTCACGGTCCGGGTCGACGCGGTCGTCTACTTCAAGGTCGTGGACGCCGCCGACGCGGTCATCCGGGTCGAGGACTACCGCTTCGCCGTCTCACAGATGGCACAGACCTCACTGCGGTCGATCATCGGCAAGAGCGAACTGGACGATCTCCTCTCGAACCGCGAGAAGCTCAACCAGGGACTGGAGCTGATGATGGACAGCCCGGCCATCGGCTGGGGCGTCACCGTCGACCGGGTCGAGATCAAGGACGTCTCCCTCCCGGAGACCATGAAGCGCTCGATGGCCCGCCAGGCCGAGGCAACCCGCGACCGGCGCGCCCGGGTGATCAACGCCGACGCCGAACTGCAGGCCTCGAAGAAACTGGCCGAGGCGGCCGCAGCGATGTCCGACCAGCCGGCCGCACTTCAGCTGCGACTCCTGCAGACCGTGGTGGCAGTCGCCGCCGAGAAGAACTCCACCCTGGTACTGCCCTTCCCCGTGGAGCTCCTGCGCTTCCTGGAACGCTCCGGCCTCCAGGCCCAGGCGCAGACGGCACAGGTCGAGGCGGAGCGGGCGGAGCACGCCGGGCCGGACGAGCGGGCGGAGCGGGTCGAGCCCGCCGAGGATGCCGGGCGGACGACGCCCACGGGCACCGACGCCCACGCGACCGCGGACTTCGACGACATCCACGACGTCGCCCCTGTCGAGGATGTCGATGAGGACGCGCTGCCCGCCGAGCTGGCCGCCCTGCCCGACCTCCCCAGGACGGACAGCCTCGACGTGGGGCGGGGCACCGAGCGCGGATAGCGCCGCCGACGGCATGTGATCGCCGCGCCCGCCCGCCGGACGGACACGGCGATCACTGCTGTCCGCGCCGGGCCGCCGAAGCCGACCGCTGTCCGCGCCGGGCCGCGCCGGGCCGGGCCGCCGACGCCGGCGCCGACCGCCGAGCTGTGAGCGCCGGCCGTCGGCGCCGGTGACCTGGGCCGGATCGGGCTGCGCCGCCGGACGGGGCCGGACCGCGCCGGACAGGACAGGACAAGACCGGACCGGACTGGACCCTGACTGGACTGGACTGGGCCGGACAGGACCGCCAACCATGAACGCAATCATGAACGGTTTCCGGCCAGGCGCAGCCCCGTCCGTACACAGGACGCACCCCCGCGGATATCGGTGTGACCCTCGTGTGATGAAACGGTGAACTCCCGTACCCGAGACCGGAACTCGGTCTTGTGCGCGAGTGAGAGGGATGGGGATACTCGGCCCCGCACGTTGGCATGGACGCGACTCCCCGGAGCGCTGCTGCACAGTGCTGCTGTACCGGGCGAAACGTTTGTGTCCCGATTCCTCACACTCTCGGACCCGGACATCCCCCCACGGACCGGGTCCATCCCCCCACGGGAGGCATTGAGTTGAAGCACCGACGCATACCCAACCGGCGCGCACTCCTGGCAGGCGCGGGAGCGCTGGCCCTCGCCACCACCGCCACCGTCACCCTGGCCAACGCCAACGCGGCCCCCGCCCCCACCACCCCCAAGGTGGTCAAGCTGACCTCCGCCGCGGCGACCGCCCTGGCGTCCCAGCTCAAGACCGGCACGGCCGGCGCCTACTACGACGCCCAGGCCAAGAAGCTCGTGGTCAACGTCGTGAACGAGGCCGCGGCCAAGACCGTACGGGCGAAGGGCGCGGAGGCCCGACTCGTCAAGCACACGCTCGCCCAGCTCGACGCGGCCCGGCAGACCCTGAAGTCGAAGGCGACCATCCCCGGCACCGCCTGGGGCGTCGACCCGGTCAGCAACAAGGTCGTGGTGACCGCCGACCGCACGGTCAAGGGCGCCAAGCTGGACCGGCTCACCAGCGTCACCAAGGGCCTCGGCGACAAGGTCGAACTCCGCCACAGCAAGGGTGAGTTCAAGCCCTTCATCGGCGGCGGCGACGCAATCTGGGGCAGTGGCGCCCGCTGCTCGCTCGGCTTCAACGTCGTCAAGGACGGCCAGCCGTACTTCCTGACGGCCGGCCACTGCGGCAACGCCGTCAAGAGCTGGTCCGACCAGCAGGGTGGCTCGGAGATCGCGACCACCGAGGACTCCAAGTTCCCCGGTGACGACTACGCCATCGCCAAGTACACCGGCGACACCGCGCACCCGAGCGAGGTGAACCTCTACAACGGCAGCACCCAGAAGATCACCAAGGCCGCGGAGGCCACGGTCGGTGAGAAGGTGCAGCGCAGCGGCAGCACCACCCAGGTGCACGACGGTACGGTCAAGGCGCTGAACGCCAGCGTCAACTACCAGGAGGGCACGGTCGACGGTCTGATCCAGACCGACGTCTGCGCCGAGCCCGGCGACAGCGGTGGCGCCCTCTTCGACGGCGAGTCCGCGCTCGGCCTCACCTCCGGCGGTAGCGGCGACTGCTCCGGCGGCGGCGAGACCTTCTTCCAGCCGGTCCCGGAGGCCCTGCAGGCGGAGGGCGCGGAGATCGGCTGACCTGCCGTACGGAGTTGACCTGCCGTACGGAGAGGCTGACCTGTCCGGCGGCTCGGCCGGAGAGGCTGCCCCGTCGGGGCGGCTCGGTCGATCTGTGCCTGCGGCTGATGGCGGTGATGACACTGGTGCCGGCCCGGGACGTGCTCGCCGTCCGGGGCCGGTGTCGTGCCGTGTGCCGGTGCCTTGCTCGCTGCTTCCATATTCCAGCAACGATTACGGAGAGTAATTAGTTCCACCGGATGGTAGTCGGCTCTCCGGGGTGAACGCGGGCTGCGCCTGCGGGGCCCGGCGCAGCCGGCGGGCGAGCGGCGGTCCGTACGCCAGGATCCCCCCCCCCGTACGCCAGGATCCCCCTGTGCGGCCGGAGTCCCAGTACGCCGAGATCCCCGGGCACCGCCGTCCGGTGCCCGAGGATCTGGTCCCTCTGGTCAGGAATCGCTCATCCGGAGCGTCCGACGCGTCCGACGCATCCGGAGTGTTCCGGTCAGAACCGGAACACCGACCCCTGGCCATCGCTCATCGTGCACGAGTTGGCGAAGGTGTAGGTGTACGACACCCGGTGGCCCGCCCAGACGCCGTCCGCGGTGACCACGATCGGGTCCCACTCCTTGGTGCACAGCCGGTCCGTCGCCGCGCCGGTCACCTGGGTGAAGTCGCCGGATACTGCGCGGAGTTGGGCGCAGGCTGCTTTCGGGTTCGGGTGGCTGCCGGTCGCCCTCGGCGTACAGCTGAGGGATACGGCGCGCTCCACCGTGGCCGTCGCGCGGCTCTCGCCCTGGCCGACGGTCAGCACCAGCTCCGTCGGGGCGTAGAGCCCGCCGGACCGTACGGGCTGCGCCGGTGCCTCGGCCGCCTGGGCCGTGGTGGCCAGGGTGCCGACAACCAGCGCCGCGCCGAGTGCGATCGCTCCAGAGATGTACCGCATGACGAAAACTCCTTGCTCGAAGGTGCAGATGCCGGACGGGAGTCTGGCTCAACCTGTGCGCCGGATGCACCTCTGGCGATCGCTTTGAGTCGATAGATGAAAGCAGTGCGTAATGGCGCGATCGAATGCGGTGAGGTTGTGAAGGGGGTGTGACAGCGCAGTGTGCGGCCAGCCGGGATGCGGTGTTGATGGCCGTACGGAACGGGGCCTCGGTCGCGCCTGGAGGGGAGGAATCCGGCCGCCGACCGGTCGTTCGGGAGGGCGTCGATCTCCCGCGATTGGCCGAAGAGGGGGGCCAGAGGCTGCCTCCGTATGGGTTGGAGATGCCTCCGTACGGGCCCGGCCGGGGGAGTCGCTCCATGGGGTCAACCGTGAGCCGCTACTTCGGCCGGCGAGCCGCGGCCGCGCGCCCGTCTGCCGATCCGCTGACGGTCAGTTTTGTCGATCCGCTGCCGATCCGCTGACGGTCAGCTCCGGCAGCCCCGCCGTCAGGGCCCGCATTGCCCGGGTCACCAGTTCCGCCGGACCCCGCGGCCCGTCCTCGGGTTCCTCACTCGCGGCCCACTCCTCCACCGCGACCCGCATCGCGGTGTTCGCGGCCGCCGCAGCCAGCCGAACCGTCAGCGGATCGGCGCCGGTCAGCCGTGCCAGCACCGGGACCAGCGCCTCCTCGGAGTCGTGGTGTACCCGATGCCAGACCGCGCGCAACGCCGGATCGCCGGGCATCGCCCGCAGCAGCCCGCGGGTCCAGTGCAGCGCCTCTGTGGCCGGTGCGTCGGTGGGGGTCAGGGCCCGGCGCGCGGCCTGTTCCAGCGCTTCCCGTGCGGGCGGTGCGTCGGGCCCGCCGGCCGGGGTGGCCAGATCGTCGATCCACTCCCGCACGCCGACGGTGAGCAGCGGCGCCACCGCGTCCTCCTTGGTGCGGAAGTAGCGGTAGAAGGTGCGCAGCGCGACGCCGGCCGTGCGGGCGATCTCGTCGGCGGTGACCGCGGCGCCGCGCTCCGCGAACAGGGCGGCCGCGGTGCGGGCGATCTCCAGCTGGGTCGCTGCCTTGCGCCGCTCGGTCAGCGAGGGGCGGGCGGCGGGGGCGGGGCGGGGCGCGGTGCACATGGGCTCAGCTTACGGAGGCGGGGGAGTGCAGTGGCACATCGGCGTAACGTGCGAATGTGGCACATCGTGCCACTTCAGCGTACGGTGCGGCTGAACCTCGAGAACGGAGCAGCACCATGAACCGCTTTGACGGCCGCCGCGTACTGATCACCGGAGCCGGTTCGGGCATCGGTCAGGCCACCGTCCACCGGATCCTGGCCGAGGGCGGCCGGGTCGTGGCGGCGGACATCGACGAGGCGGGTCTCAAGGTCACCGCCGAGCGCGCGGCCGCGGACGGCGCAGCCGCCCGCCTGGTGACCGCGCCCCTGGACATATCCGACGAGGCGGCGGTCCGGGCCGGTGTCGCCGCCGCGGTGTCCGGCCTCGGCGGCCTGGATGCGCTGGTCAACGCGGCGGGCATCCTGCGCTCTTCGCACACCCACGAGACCAGCCTGGACTTCTTCAACAAGATCATCTCGGTCAATCTGACCGGTACCTTCCTGATGATCCGTGAGGCGCTGCCCGCTCTCCTGGAGGGCGACTCCCCGGTCGTGGTCAACTTCAGCTCCACCTCCGCCTCGTTCGCGCACCCGTACATGTCGGCGTACGCGGCGAGCAAGGGCGGCATCCAGTCGATGACGCATGCCATCGCGAGCGAGTACAGCAAGCAGGGGCTGCGCGCGGTGTGCGTGGCGCCCGGCTCCATCGCCAGCGGCATGACCACCGGTCGCGGCCCGGGGCTCCCCAAGGACGCGGACCTGAGCCTGTTCACCAAGCTCGCCCCGGCCATCGGCCAGGGCTTCGCGGGCCCGGAGACCGTCGCGGGCGTCATCGCGATGCTGGCCTCGCAGGACGGTGCGTTCGTCACCGGTACGGAGATCCGTATCGACGGCGGAACCCATATGTAGGCGGAACTCATTTGCATGCGGAACCCCTGCGCAGCGGCGGCGGAACCCCTGCGCAAGTGGCATGGGTGAGCGGTGCGGAAAGGTGACGGGGCATCCGCGGGAAGGGCGCGGTGCCCGCGCGTGTGGCGTTGGGAGGGGCGCAGCACGTGCGGGCGCCGTGCTCTTCCCGCACCGGGGTGTCCGGCCCCAACCGGGTGCGCCCTCAGGCCTGCCCGGTCTCGAAGCGGCTCACCTTTCCGTCCGCCACCGTGAAGTGCCAGCGCGTGCGCATCTCGCCCCAGGTGTCGTTGCGGTAGTTCGCCACCAGGGACAGCCCGTTGTCCGCCTGCGACTGCACATCGATGTGACCCCGCGTGGCGAAGATCTCCCGCTCGGACCACTCCCGCAGATCCCGGTCGGAACCGTCGTCGGACATCGTGGCGTCGGGGGTGAGCGCGGCGAAGAATGCCTGTTCGTCGTGGCTGTTGACGGCGGTGACCAGGGCGCGTACCGCAGGCTGGGACAGTTTGTCGGCGGGGATGGTCATGGTGTTGCTCCCGGATGTGCGTCGCATCGCCCCCTCGTGACGCTGGGTGTGTTCCACGGGACGGCCGCGGCCATGCGCACAGGGCCGGTGTGCCATCCGTTCGGAGCGACGAAGTGGCGACGCGGCGACGCGACAAAGCGGCGAAGCGGCGAAGCGACGACGGTTGAGCGGTTGAGCGACGAAGCGGTGCGGCGACGGTCCGACGGGCCGAACGGTCTCACGCCGGCCGCCGCCCCCCTTCCCCGTTCCTCCGGAAGACCGACAGCGCAAGAGTGACGAGCACACCCCCCACCGCCCAGGCCCCCAGCACCAGCAGCGGCCCCGTCATCGCATGGCCCCGGAAGTACGCGACGGAGCGCGCCGCCCAGGTGCCCGCGCCCGGTGGCAGGGCGGGGCCGATCGCCCGCCAGAACGGGGGCAGCAGCGGGTACGGGTAGGCGCCGCCCGCGCTCGGGTTGCCGAACACCACGATCACCAGGATCGCCAGGCCGATGCCGATGATGCCCAGCAGCGACTGGAAGGCCAGGGTGCTGGCCCCGACGGCGAAGACGATCAGGGCGCCCAGGCCCCACAGGCAGACGATGCTGCCGGGCAGCGCGCCCAGGATCGGGCCGACGACGACCGCGCCCGCCAGCCCGGCGACGATCGCATAGAGCGCGAGCGCGGCCAGCCGGATGGCCGCGCGCGCCCCGTTGGCCGGGCGGGCCCCGTGGCTGATGGCGAGGATCGCGGCGCACAGATAGCCGCCCACGCACCAGCCCACGACGAGGTAGAAGGACGTCAGGCTGCGGCTGTCGCTGCGGTCGGCCGGGGTGATGTCCACCGTACGGACGGTGCGCTGCTGGGATTTCTCCGCTCCCCGGACGACGGCCTCGACCGCCTGGGAGAGCGAGGCGCCGCCGCCGCTCGCCACCAGCAGCCGGTCGGTGGTGCCGCGCGGGTCGACGATCAGCGCGCCGTCGAGCGTCCGGTCCGCGATCCGCTGCCGCGCCTGCCGCTCGGAGGTCACCGCGCGCGGGTCGAGCGGCGACCCCGGCAGCCGGTCCAGCTGTGCCACCAGCTGCCCGCCGGTCCGCGGGGGAGCGACCACGCCGAACGGCACATCCGTCGGCGTGGGGTGGTGGAAGGCGCCCGCGTACGACGTGATGAACGCGACCATCAGCCCCAGTACGCCGATCACCATCAGCGCGGCCCGGGTCGTCACCGCGCTCCTGACCTCCTCGGGGAAGGTCATTCGGGTACGGGTGCCGTCGTCCGTGCTGGCCATGCGCCGCTCCGTTCTGGGGCCCGGTGTTCCCACATCTTCCGGTCGGCGGTGCGGGTGCGCAGATCGGGCGGGGCCGATCGATGGAAGGCCGGTCGATGCGGAGGGTGCGGTTGAGGGTGCGGTTGAGGGTGCGGATGTAGACGGCAGCGGCAATGATCCCCGCGTGTGTGTTCGTACGAATGTTCGAGTTACGCGTTATGGTGGAGGGAGAAACCAGAGGGACCGAGGATCAGCCGGGGGGCCGATGAGGTGCAGGAGGTGTGGGTGCCCGGGTTCACGCATCTGCACACCGCTTCCGGGTTCTCCTTGCGCTACGGCGCCTCCCACCCGGAGCGGCTCGCCGAGCGCGCCGCCGAACGCGGTATGGACGCCCTCGCGCTGACCGACCGGGACGGCCTCTCCGGAGCCGTACGGTTCGCCAAGGCCGCCGCCGAGGCCGGTATCCGCCCGCTGTTCGGCACCGAACTCGCCGTGGAGGAGTGCGAGTCGGCCGCCGGGACCCCCGCGGCCACCGCCCGGCGGCGCACCCCGGTGCGCGGCGGCGCCTTCCTCGACGAGTCCGCCGCCCGCGCCGTCTTCCTGGCCCGCGACGGCGCGTCCGGCTGGGCCGCCCTGTGCCGGCTGGTCTCCGCCGCCCACGCCGGGCGGCAGGAGTGGCCCGTGGTCCCCTGGGGCGCCCTGGAATCCGCCACCGACGGCCTGACCGTGCTGCTCGGCCCGGACTCCGAGGCCGGCCGGGCACTGTCCGCAGGCCGCCCGGACCGCGCGGCCAAGCTCGTCGCCCCCTGGCGCGAGCGGTACGGCGACGCGCTCCGCCTGGAGGTCGTCGACCACGGCCGCCCCGGCAGCGGCCCCGGCTCCCCGCGGCTGGCCGCCCGCATGCTCGGCTTCGCCGTCGACCAGGGCATCCGCGCCGTCCTGACCAACGCGGTCCGCTATGCCGACCCCGGCCAGGGTCCGGTCGCCGACGTCCTGGACTCCGCCCGCCGCCTGGTGCCGGTGGACCGGCACCGCCCCGAGTCCTGGGACGGCGGCGAGCGCTGGCTCAAGGACACCGCCGCGATGGCCCGGACCGCCGGGCGGATCGCCGAGGCGGCCGGATTCCGCCGCGATCTGGCCCACCGGCTGCTCGCCATGACCGAGGAGACCGCGGGGGAGTGCCTGGTCGATCCCCGGGACGACATCGGGCTCGGCCGGATCCACTTCCCCGAGCCCCACCTGGTCGGCGCCGACCGCCGCGCCGCCGCCCGGGTGCTGCGCTCGCGCTGCGCCGCCGCCATGGTCCTGCGCGGCTACGACCGCGACCGCACGCGATGGGAGCGGCTGCACGACGAACTCCGTACGATCGAACGGCTCGGCTACCCCTCGTACTTCCTGACGGTCGCTCAGGTCGTCGACGATGTACGGGAGATGGGCATCCGGGTCGCGGCCCGCGGGTCCGGCGCGGGGTCCCTGGTCAACCACCTTCTGGGGATCGCGCACGCCGATCCGGTCGAGCACGGGCTGCTGATGGAGCGCTTCCTGTCCGAGCGGCGGGCGGCGCTGCCGGACATCGACATCGATGTGGAGTCCGCCCGCCGGCTGGAGGTCTACCGCGCGATCTTCGACCGCTTCGGGGCGGAGCGGGTGGCGACGGTCTCGATGCCCGAGACCTACCGGGTACGGCACGCCGTACGGGACGTGGGCGCGGCGATGGGTATGGACCCGGCGCGGGTGGACCGCCTCGCCAAGGCCTTCCCGCACATCCGCGCCCGCGACGCACGGGCCGCGCTGGCCGAACTCCCCGAGCTGCGCGGCGTACGGGAAGCCGGCGGCGAGCGGCTGTGGGAGCTGGTCGAGGCGCTGGACGCGCTGCCGCGCGGCATCGCCATGCACCCGTGCGGGGTGCTGCTCTCGGACGCCACGCTGCTGGACCGTACGCCCGTCGTGCCGACCAGCGGCGAGGGCTTCCCGATGTCCCAGTTCGACAAGGACGACGTGGAGGAGATGGGGCTGCTCAAGCTCGATGTGCTGGGCGTGCGGATGCAGTCCGCGATGGCGCACGCGGTCGCCGAGATCGGCCGGGCCACCGGGCGCCGCCTCGACCTCGACGACCCCGCGCAGGTGCCGCCCGGGGACCCGGCCACCTACGACCTGATCCGCTCCACCGAGACGCTCGGCTGCTTCCAGATCGAATCGCCCGGCCAGCGCGATCTGGTCGGCCGGCTCCAGCCCGCCACCTTCCACGACCTCGTCGTCGACATCTCCCTCTTCCGGCCGGGGCCGGTCGCCGCCGACATGGTGCGGCCCTTCATCGAGGCCCGGCACGGCCGTAAGGCGGTCCGCTGTCCGCACCCCGACCTGGAGGAACCGCTGCGCGAGACCTATGGGGTCGTGGTGTTCCACGAGCAGATCATCGAGACGCTGCGGATCATGACAGGCTGCGCGCGGGACGAGGCCGACGAGAAGCGGCGCGCGCTGTCGCATCCGGAACTCCAGGGGCGGGTGCGCGCCTGGTTCGCGCAGCGGGCCGAGCGGCGTGGCTACACCCCCGAGGTGATCGCGCACACCTGGGAGATCGTCGAGGCCTTCGGCGCATACGGCTTCTGCAAGGCGCATGCGGTCGCCTTCGCGGTGCCCACGTACCAGTCCGCCTGGCTCAAGGCGCATCACCCCGCGGCCTTCTACGCCGGGCTGCTCACCCATGACCCCGGGATGTACCCGAAGCGGCTGCTGCTCGCGGATGCACGGCGGCGCGGGGTGCCGGTGCTGCCGCTGGACGTGAACCGGTCGGCGGTCGACCATCGGATCGAACTGGTGTCCGATGGGGATGGTTCCCGCGGTGTCTGGGGGCTGCGGCTCGCCCTCTGTGACGTGCACGGGATGAGTGAGGCCGAGGCGCGGCGGATCGAGGCGGGGCAGGTCTACCGCTCGCTCCAGGACCTGTGGCAGCGGGCCCGGCCGTCCCGTCCGGTGGCCGAACGCCTCGCCCGGGTGGGCGCGCTGGACTCCTTCGGCGCCAACCGGCGCGATCTGCTGCTGCACATCGCCGAGCTGCACCACCACCAACGCGGCGTGGCGGATGGCCAGTTGACGATGTGCACACCGGAGGAGGAAGCGGCGACGAGGGCCGATGCGGTCGAGCCGGCGGGGCTGCCCGACCTCAGCGACGTCGAACGGCTCAGTGCCGAGCTGGGCATCCTCGGCATGGACGCCTCCCGCCATCTGATGGCCGACCACCGGGAGTTCCTCACGGAGCTGGGCGTCCTGCCCGCCCGGCTGCTGCGCGGCGCCCGGCACGGCGAGACGGTACTGGTCGCCGGGGCCAAGGCGGCCACCCAGACCCCGCCCGTCCGGTCCGGCCGCCGGGTCATCTTCACCACCCTCGACGACAGTACGGGGCTGGTCGACTGCGCCTTCTTCGACGACTCCCACGAGGCCTGCGCGCGCACCGTCTTCCACTCCTGGCTGCTGCTGGTGCGCGGTACGGTCCAGCGCCGCGGGCCGCGCAGCCTCAGCGTGGTCGGCGCGGCTGCCTGGAACCTCGCCGAACTGGCCGAACTGCGCCGCGAGGGCGGCCTGAAGGCGGTCACGGACCGGCTCGCGCAGGGGCCGGACAGGGGGCCCGAGACTGCCGCTTCCGCCGCCGACTCCGGCCGCACCATCCGCCTGGAGACCGGCTACGAAATGCACCCCTGGGCCGACCTCCAGCCCGCGGGCGAACGCGCCGCCACCGGCCGCAAGCTGTGGCACTCCAGCCAGGGGAGCGCAGGATGAATCCCGCACCGAAGCCCCCCGCCGCCCCGCCGGACCCCTCCGGTGCAAGCACCGGCTCCACTGGAGCGGCTGACGCCGCGCCCCCCGCTGCGCGCCCGCCGGCCACGCTCCATGTGCGCTTCCGCGCCGCCGACGACACGCCCGTCAGCGCCGCCCGGTACGAGCAGCTGCTCAACCTCCTGGCGCAGTTCACGCCCGTCATCGAGGCGCTGCCGCCGGACGCCGCACTGGCCGACGTCCGCGGGGCGCTGCGCTACTTCGACCGGGACGCGGCGGGCATCGCCGAGCTGATCCGGCTGCGCGCGCTGGCCTGGTACGGCATGCGGTGCACGATCGGGATCGGCGCCAACCCGCTGCTCGCGCGGATGGCGGCCCAGACCGCGCCGCCCGGCGAGATCCGGTCCGTCCCCTCGGACACCGGATCCGTCGCCTCCTTCCTCGCCCGCCGCCCGGCCTCGGCCCTTTACGGCGTCGGGCCCGCAACTGCGCGCACCCTGTGTGCGTACGGACTCGACAGCGTCGAGCGGATCGCCGCCGCGCCGCCCGCCACGCTGCAGCGGATCCTCGGCGCGAAGACCGGCCGCGCGGTGTACGAGCGGGCCCGCGGCATCGACCCGACACCGGTGACGCCCAATGCCGCGGCCCGCTCGATGGGCGCCGAACACCGCTTCCTCCACGACGAGCTGGACCCCGTACGCCGCCGTCACGCGCTGCTCTCGCTCGCCGACGACCTCGGGGCCCGGCTGCGCGCAAGCGGCCAGGTGGCCCGCACCCTCACCCTCACCGTCCGCTACGCCGACCGCTCCACCACGACCCGCAGCCGGCGGCTGGACGGGCCGACCGCGCACGGGCCCGCGCTGACCGGGGCGGCCTATGCGCTGCACGCCGCGCTCGGCCTGCAACGGGCGCGGGTGCGGTCCGTGGCGCTGCGGGCGGAGGACCTGTGCCGCGCCGAACTCGCCGCGCGCCAGCTGACGTTCGACCCCGTCGACGACAAGGCGTACCGCATCGAGGCGGCCGTCGACCGGGCCAGGGCCCGCTTCGGACCGGGCGCCGTACGGCCGGCGGCGAAGCCCGTCGGCGGGGCCGCCCCCAGATCCCCCCGGTCGCGGTAGAGCTTCTCGGCATACCGCGGACCGTGGTGTCGGCTCGTCGAAGAAACAGCGCGTCCTGCGGCGGCTGCTCCCGTACGTCCGGTGAAAGTTCCGTGCTGCTTCCTTCACCGTCACCTGACTGGCCCATCCTGCTTACCCAGCCGTAACTTACTTGGCAGTCAACTGCGTTGGCCCTTGCGATCCGGATCGCAGGTGAACGGCTCACCGAGCACTTCGGAGTCCCCTCACCCCGCAAGGAGCATCGTATGAAGCTGCGCTGGTCACGAGCGCTCACCCTCTTCCCCGCCCTCGCCCTGGCCTGCGGTCTCACCACCGCCGCACCCGCCGCTGCCGAGGCCCCCACCGTCCGCAGCGGCTGGAACAACTTCTCCTGCAAGCCCTCCGCCGCACACCCCCGCCCGGTGGTCCTGGTGCACGGCACCTTCGGCAACTCCGTCGACAACTGGCTGGGCCTTGCGCCCTACCTGGTGGCCCGCGGCTACTGCGTCTTCTCCCTCGACTACGGCCAGCTGCCCGGCGTCCCGCTCTTCCACGGCCTGGGCCCCGTCGACGCCTCCGCCGAGCAGCTCGCCGCCTACGTCGACAAGGTGCTGGCCGCCACCGGCGCGGGCAAGGCCGATCTCGTCGGGCACTCCCAGGGCGGCATGATGCCGCGGGTCTATCTGAAGTTCCACGGCGGTGCGGACAAGGTGAATGCGCTGGTCGGGCTGGCCCCCGACAACCACGGCACCGATGTGGACGGCCTGACCCGGCTCCTGGACCTCTTCCCCGACGCCAAGAAGTACGTCAGCGAACTCACCCCCGGCCTGACCGACCAGATCGCCGGCTCGGACATCCTCAACCGCCTCAACGAGGGCGGCGACACCCTCCCGGGCATCCACTACACCGTCATCGCCACCAGGTACGACGAGGTCGTCACGCCGTACCGGACGCAGTTCCTCGACGGCCCCGATGTCCGCAACGTCGTTCTCCAGGACCTGTGTCCCGTCGACCTCTCCGAACACGTCGCCATCGGCCTCGCCGACCGCCTCGCCTTCCACGAAACCGCCAACGCCCTCGACCCGGCCCACGCCACCCCGACGACCTGCGCATCGGTGGGCTGACCGGCCCGGGTCGGTGCGGCGATCGCGGCCTGCGGCAGGCTCCGGGCGCCGGGTTCGTCGACGTACCCGGCGCCGCGTCAGTCCCGCCCGCCCGGCCCGCCCAGCAGCGCATCCGTGCACCGCTCCGCCAGCTCCTCCGCGTGGCCGGGCAGCGGGGAGCCGCCCCGCAGGTGGCGGCGGACCAGTGACAGCGGGACGTCGATGACGGCGAGGGCGACCTGTTCGGTGTCCTGGGTGCCGGTGGCTCCCAGTGCGGCCGCGAGTTCCGTCACGGTCGCGTACACCCGGCGGTTGCCCTCGTCGGCGCGCCGCAGATGGTCCGCCGACCAGCCGTCCCGCCCGAAGCTCTCGGCTCCGTACAGCAGGAGTGCGGCCTCCTTCGGGTGCGCGCGGCACCATGCGACGACATGCCGGGCCGCCGCGCGGCCCGCGGAGCGCGGGTCCGGGGACGACTTCAGCGCCGTGAAGTACCCCTCCTGGAAGCGCTCGACGGTGCGCAGCCACACCTCGGCGAGCAGGGCGGAGCGGCCCGCGAAGCGGTGGTAGAGCGAGCCGCTGGGGGCGCCTGCGGCCGCGGCGACCGCCGACATGGTGACACCCGACGGGCCTGATGCGGCGGCGAGTTGTACGGCGGCGTCGAGGAGGAGGGAGGTGTCGAAGCGAGGTGGCCTGGCCATGTTCTAGAGGGTACCCTCCATAATATTAGAGAGAACTCTCCAGAAAGGGGCCCGTAGGGATGGGTGTCTACAACGTGCACGAGAGGGTGCTGCCGGTGCCCGTGGCCGAGGCGGGGGCCCTGCTCGACGGCCTCTCCGGCGGCGCCGACCGGCTGTGGCCGCGCCGCGACTGGCCACCGATGGTGCTCGACGGCCCCCTGGGCCCGGGGGCGGCCGGCGGCCACGGACCGGTCCGCTACACCGTGGCCGCCCATGTGCCGGGCCAGTGGGTGCGCTTCACCTTCAGCGGGCCGCGCGGCTTCCACGGCTTCCACGAGTACACCGTGCAGCCGCTCGGCCCGGACCGCACCCTGCTGCGCCACACCCTCGCGATGCGCGCCCGCGGCCCGGCCCGGCTCACCTGGCCGCTGGCCTACCGTCACTTCCACGACGCGGTCCTGGAGGACAGCCTGGACGGCGCCGAGCGCGCCTGCACGGGCGGCGTCGCCCGGCCCGCCCGGTGGAGCCCGTACGTCCGGCTGCTGCGGCGCCTCAACCGCTGACGCGCCCCGCCCTCCGTGCGAGCACGCCACGCAGCGTCAGAAACGAGAAAGCAGCGGCCGCCAGCAGCACCGGGATCAGCAGCAGCCACCCGGAGAAGGCCAGCACCACCGCTGTCAGCACGGAGCTGACCACCACGCCGCAGCACAGGGGAGTGCGGCGGGGGAGCAGCACCAGGGCGGCGGCCAGGCCGGCCAGCGTCACGGCGGCCAGGCAGGTGGCGGTCGCCTCCATCAGGAGATGCAGATCCGCCCCGCGCCACTCGGCCGCCACCGCCAGGAGCACGGCGGCCGCGCCGAGCACCGCGAGCGAGCGGCGCGGCACCTCGCCGGGCTCGCCGCCCTTGGCCAGCCAGCGGGGCGCCGCCCCGTCCCGGCCGAGGGCTGCGCCGAGCCGGGAGGCCCCGGCCAGATAGGAGTTGACGGCCCCGAAGGTGAGGAAGAGGGCGGCCGCGGCGGCAACCGGGCGGGCGGCGACGCCCACGCTCCGGTCGAGCAGGGCGGTGAGCGGGGTGTCGGTCTCGGCGGCGGCCGGCCCCAGTGCGCCGACCGTGGCGAGTGCCAGGCCGAGGTAGAGGACGCTGATGACGGCGAGGGTGTTACGGGTCACCCGCGGCAGGTCGCGCCCCGGATCGGCGAATTCACCGGACAGATGGCTCGCCGCCTCCCACCCCGCGAACGCGAAGAACAGCACCGAGGCCGCCGAACCGACCGACGTCCAGCCGCCGGGCAGGAACGGGGTGAAATGCGCGGCGGTGACATGCGGGGCGGCGGCCAGCACCGTGCACAGCAGCACCGCCGCCAGCAGCCCGCCGAGCATCAGCTGCACCCGCCCCGACATCCGCAGCCCGAACGCATTGGACGCCAGCGCCCCGGCCAGCACCAGCCCGCCGACCGCCGCCGCGCCCGCCTCGCCCCAGCCGGCCGCATCGGCCACGTACTTCCCGCCGATCCAGGCCGCCGAGACCACCCCGATCGGCACCGCACCGTAGAACCACCACCCCACAACGGCCGCCGCCCGCGGCCCCATTGCCCGGTGGACGTACGTGGCCACGCCCCCGCCGTCGGGGAACCGTACGCCGAGCGCCGCGAAGGAGGCGGCCACCGGCACACACATCGCCAGCAGGACGACCCAGGCCAGGACCGAGGCGGGCCCGGCCGCCTCGGCGGCGAGGGACGGCAGGGTCAGCACACCGGGACCGAGCACGGCACCCGCGCACAGCGCGGTGCCGCCCCCGACACCCAGCCGCCGTACATCCGGCCGTGCAGAAGCGGGAAGTGTTGTCTCTTGTACGGTCACAGTCGCCGAAGCTAACTGGAAGAGTGATCAACGATCGTCCTGGCCGAATGAAATTTGGCAGAGCCCGCATCATGGACCACATGGACGACATTGATTCGGCGATTGTCCGCGAACTGCAGCGCGATGCACGGCAGACCAACCGCGAACTGGCCCGCATGCTGGGCATCGCCCCCTCCACCTGCCTGGAGCGGGTCCGCGCGCTCCGCGCCCGCGGCGTGATCACCGGCTACCGCGCGACGGTGGACCTGCGCGCCCTCAACCGCCCCGTACAGGCCCTGCTCCACATCCGCATCCGCCCTCTGAACCGCGAACTCATCGAGCGCTTCAAGGCATTCCTGGTCTCGCTGCCCGAGGTGCTCAACATCTATGTCGTCGCGGGCGGTGACGACTTCCTGGCCCATGTCGCCGTGCCGGACGTCGACCGGCTGCACGGGCTTTTGATGGACGAGATCTTCAAACGGCGTGAGGTTGTCGACTGCCGCAGCTCGGTGATCTACCAGCATGTCGCCAACGACATCATCGGGCCGCTGCCGGCGAAGGGGGCATGACGGTGTGACGCCGCCCCCTCCGGGGCGGGGAGGGGACGGCGTCACGGTACGCCGGGGCCGTCGCAGCCGGCCCCGGCGGGTCAGAGGGGTCAGCCGCGCAGCCGGGCGGCCCTGCGGCGGGTGGTGGCGAACAGCACCGCGGCTCCCGTGGCCAGTACGGCGGCGCCGCCGATCGCGAGCGGGGCGGTCGAGCTGTCCCCACCGGTCTCCGCCAGCCGCTTGCCGTCGGCCGGCCGGGCGGCGCCGTCGGGGTGCAGACCATCGGCCCCGGCGCCATGGGCCGGCGCCGGGTCGTCCGGGGCGGCCGCCCCGGAGTGGCCGGTGCCGGCACCGTGGTCGTGAGGGTTCATGTCCATCGACGACTTGTCCGCCCCGGCCGCGATCTGGCCGTCCGTCGGCGCGGACGCGGCCGGCGCGGGGGCCGCGGAGGACCCGGCCCCCGCCCCGCCGCCGCTGTCCTTCCCGAACACCACGTCGGAGCAGGTGTAGAACGCCTCCGGGCTGTCCGACCGCTGCCAGATGCTGTAGACCAGATGCCGTCCGGAGCGCGCCGGCACCTTCCCGTCGAAGACGTACTCCCCGTTCGTCAGCGTCGGGTCGGTGACCTTCGCGAACGGCTTGTCCTCCAGGTCCGACCACTTCAGCGGCTTGGTGGGGTCGTAGCCCTTCTTGGTGAGGTACAGCTCGAAGGAGCCCTTGTGCGGGGCGGTGGCCCTGTAGTGGAACGTGTGCTTGCCGGCCTGCAGCTTGGACGACGGCCAGTCCGCGCGCGGCAGATCGAGCCCCTTGTACTTGTCGTCGCCGCCGCTGCACAGCTTCCCGTCCGGGATCTTCGTCTTCGACTCGCCGCCGGCGTTGCCGTCCCGCACGCCGTTCCAGTCGTAGAAGGCCTGTGCACCGCTCGCCTGCACGGCGGCCTTGCACGCCGCGGACTTCGGGCTCTCGGGCCCCTCCGCGTAGCAGGCCGAGACCCGGCTGACGGGGTCCGACATCGAACCGTGCGCCGCGGCCGGACCCGCGGTCACCATGGTCAGCGCGAGCGGCGCGACACCGGCCAGTGCGATCCCGGTGGCCTTACGGCCGGCCGTGCGGGCGGCCTTACGACGAGCGGTCATCGTGGGGGTCTCCTTCATCAGGTACGTCGAGCGGGGCGGGCGGCAAGACGGTCCGTGGGGGGTCGGGACACCTGCACGGCGCCGTCCCCCGGTGTACGGCGCCGGGGCACGCAGCCCCGCCTTGCGAGAAGCACGCTAGCCCCGCTGAACAGCGGATTTGAGGGCCGGAGGGCGATCCTGGAGATCCTTATGGCGCACTTAAGGAAGCGCTAAGCGGGGGCACAGGCAGGAGTGCCGAAAAGGGGCAGTGTGAGCTGGAGTTGCCCCACTGTCCGTCCGTCACCGTCCGGGAGAGTCCACCTGGATCTGCCTCCGGCGGCTCCCCCTTTGGCTCCCCGCCCGCCTCGCTCCGGCTCCCCGCCATTGCCGGGAGACGGCCGGCGCAACTCACCTTCGAACATGAAGAAGGAGACCCGGACAGTCCGTCCGGGTCTCCTCACTTCACGGCGTCACGCTTGCCACAGCGTCACGGCCGCGGACCGATTACCCACCGCATGACCCGTTCGATCAGTCTGGCCGTCCGGGCGGCATGCCGCTACAGACCGCGTAGCGCCTCGTGCAGATCGTCATAGGCTGCCCAGCAGCCGATGCTGCCGTCGTCGTACAGGCTGCCCATGTACCAGTCGCCGTCATGGACAGGCTTGACGAGGCAAAGGCTGTGGAACCCGAGAACGATCTCCGGGTGCATCGCCTCATCGGCTCCGGCGTGGCCCACCCACCGCACCGGTCGGTTCGGATTGAGGGCGACAGCCTCTCGGTCCCCGGAAACGTCGCGTATCTGCCGAAGGGTCCACCCCGTGGGTAGCTGTGCGTCTGCCATCTCGGGATGGTCTCACCCGCCAGGTGCGGACCACCGCCTCAGTAGTTCGCTTCCGGCTTCCACTCACGGGGCGCGGAGCGCATCCGACGGACGGGTGCTCAGTACTCCAGCTGTAGATCGTGATCTTCATGTCTGGGATGCGGCTTGTCGCTGGTAAGTTGCCGGGCCCGTCGGGTACGCCGGGCCGCTCCGCCCGCCGTTGTCAGTGGCCACTGGCACCATCGGAACATGACCACCGAACGGACCACCGAACGGACCACACCGCCGCTCCCCACCTCCGACGCCGCCTACTGGGAAGCCGCCGCCGAGCGCTTCGACGACGAGCCCGACCACGGCCTGCGCGACCCCGCCGTGCGTGCCGCCTGGGCCGCCCGGCTGCGGTCCTGGCTGCCGTCCGGGCCCGCCGGGATACTCGACCTCGGCTGCGGGACGGGGAGCCTGGCGCTGCTCGCCGCCGAGCAGGGCCACCAGGTGACCGGCGTCGACCGCTCGCCCGCCATGATCGCGCGGGCCCGCGCCAAGCTCGCGGGGAGGGGCGCCGGGTTCCTGGTCGGGGACGCGGCCCGGCCGCCCGTGGGGGAGCGGCGGTTCGACGTGGTCCTGGTGCGGCACCTCCTGTGGGCACTGCCCGACCCGGCGGCCGCGCTGCGCCACTGGGCCGGGCTGCTCGTCCCCGGCGGGCGTCTGGTGCTGGTCGAAGGGCGCTGGGGGGAGTCCGACCCGATAGGCATCCCGGCCGGCGAACTGACCGCGCTCCTGGCGCCGTTGGCGGCCCGCACGCAGCTCGAGCGGCTCTCCGGCGACCCTGACCTGTGGGGCAAGGAGGTGAACGACGAGCGGTATGCGCTCATCGCGATGTGCTGACCGTGATGAGCTGACCGTGATGTGCTGACCGTGATGTGCTGACCGTGATGTGCTGACCGTGATGTGCTGACCGCGCGCGCCCTGTGATTCAGTCCCGCCCCACCTCCCGCACGTACCGCCACTCCCCGCCGAACGGCCGGTAGCCGAAGGAGCGGTTGATGGCGAGCATCGGGGCGTTGTCGGCGTCGTTGCCGGTGAAGGCCTCGGTGCAGCCGGCGTCCCGGGCGCGGTGGAGGGAGTAGGTCTTGGCGAGGCGGGCCAGGCCGCGGCCGCGGAAGGCGCGACGGGTGCCGGTTCCGGCCGAGGCGTAGCGGCCGAGGCCGTCGGCGGCGGCCAGGCTGTAGGCGGCGACCTCGCCGTCGACGGTCACCACGGAGGTGAGGCCGAGGTCGATGTCGGGATGTTCCCAGGTGCCGCGGAGCCAGTGCTCGTAGGTGAGGGCATCGGCGGCGACATCGCCCGGTTCGTCGGCAGTGGCCTCCGCGTCGGCCGCGAACAGCGGTCGCGGGTCGGCGCCGAGGTCCGCTGCGGTGCACAGCCGGACGCCGGGCGGGAGCGGGGCGGGGAGCGGCGGCAGTCCGGCGGCCGCGAGATCGAGCCGTAGGCAGTGGGACGGGCGGGTGCGGCGGTAGCCGCGGCGTTCGGCGAAGGCCGACGGACCTGGCTCGTCGAGGGCCCAGGCGAAGAGACGGCCGGCACCGGCCGCGGTCAGATGTTCCTCGGCCGCGATCAGCAGGGCGCCGCCGACGCCCCGCCGACGGTGCTCCGGGTGCACCTGCGGAGTGGCCGCGCCCCGACCCGGCGTGCTGCTCTCGTACAGCATTCCGCTGTGCACCGAGCCGACGACCCGGCCGTCCAGCTCGGCGACGAACAGCCGCAGTTGCTGTGCCGCGGGGGCGCTGGTCACCTGCCAGGCGACGCCCTGCGGAGTGGAGATCATGAACGGCAGCGAGGCGCGCCGCAGGTCTGCCACGGCCTTGGCGTCGGCGGGGCGGAAGTCGCGCACGGTGAGTGTCATGGGCGCGGACGGTACGCCGCCACCTCCGCTTTTGCCTCTCCTTTTCCGCCGGGCGGCGAGTGATTTGCCGTCCCTTTTCCGTAATGCGGTGTGCGCCTGGCTCATTCCGAACGGTCCGGATCCGCCATACGTGGCCCATGCAACTATCTCGGCGTACGGTGACCTCCGCGGGCCGCCCCCCGGGGCGCCCCCGGCCCGCCGTCCACGAAGGAGAGGAGCCGCGCCCATGTGCGGAATCACCGGATGGATCTCCTACGACAACGACCTGACCACCCGTCGCACCGCCCTGGAGGCGATGACCGCGACCATGGCCTGCCGCGGCCCGGACGCCGCCGGCCTCTGGCTCGGCACCCACGCCGCTTTCGGTCACCGCCGCCTCGCCGTCATCGACATCGACGGCGGCAAGCAGCCCATGACCGTCGAGCACGACGGCCGCACCGTGCTCGTCACCACCTACAGCGGCGAGGTCTACAACTACCGCGAACTGCGCGCCGAACTGACGCAGCTGGGCCACACCTTCCGTACGCACAGCGACACCGAGGTCGTCCTGCACGCCTACCTCCAGTGGGGCGAGGCGTGCGCCGAGCGCCTCAACGGCATGTACGCCTTCGCGCTCTGGGACCCGAGCACCGAACAACTCTTCCTGATACGCGACCGGATGGGCATCAAGCCGCTCTACTACCACCCCACCCCCGACGGCGTCCTCTTCGGCTCCGAGCCCAAGGCGATCCTCGCCCACCCCTCCGTACGGCCCACCGTCGACGCCGAGGGCCTCGCCGAGCTGATCACCTTCACCAAGACCCCCGGCCACGCCGTCTACCAGGGCATGTACGAGGTGCGCCCCGGCCATGTCGTCCGGGTGGGCCGCGGCGGCGTGACCGTCAAGCGCTACTGGGCCCTTGAGGCCCGCGAGCACACCGACGGCCTCGACGCCACCGTCGCGCACATCCGCGACCTGCTCGACGACATCGTCGCCCGCCAGCTGATCGCCGATGTCCCGCTGTGCACCCTGCTCTCCGGCGGCCTGGACTCGTCCGCCATCACCGCACTCTCCGCCAAGGCGCTGGCGGCAGCGGGCAGCGGCCCGGTCCGCTCGTTCGCCGTCGACTTCACCGGCTACACGGAGAACTTCCGGCCCGACGACCTGCGTGGCACCCCCGACGGCCCGTACGCCCACGCCCTGGCCGAGCACGTCGGCTCCGACCACCGCGACATCGTCCTGGACACCGCTGACCTGATGGACCCCGGCCACCGCTCCGCCGTCCTGGCCGCCCGCGACCTGCCCAACGGCTTCGGCGACGGGGACACCTCCCTCTACCTCCTCTTCAAGGCCGTCCGCGAACGGTCCACCGTCGCCCTTTCCGGCGAGTCCGCGGACGAGGTCTTCGGCGGCTACCGCTGGTTCCACGACCCCGAGTCCGTGCACGCCGACACCTTCCCCTGGATCGCGGCCGGCCTCTCGGGGCGCTTCGCCGGCGGCAACGCCACCCGCGAGGCACTGCTGGACCAGGCGCTGCTCGGCAAGCTCGACCTGCGCGGCTACCAGGACGGCCGCTACCGCGAGGCGCTCGCCGAAGTGCCGTACCTGGACAGCGACACCGGACTCCAGCGCCGGATGCGCGAGATCAGCTACCTCCACCTGACCCGCTTCGTCCAGATCCTCCTCGACCGCAAGGACCGCGCCAGCATGGCCGTCGGCCTCGAGGTCCGCGTCCCCTTCTGCGACCACCGCCTCGTCGACTATGTCTTCAACACCCCCTGGTCCATGAAGACCTTCGACGGCCGCGAGAAGTCCCTGCTGCGTGCCGCCACCCGCGATGTGCTGCCCGATCAGGTCGCCGACCGGGTCAAGAGCCCCTACCCCAGCACCCAGGACCCCCGCTACAACGAGGCACTGCGCGCCGGACTGAAGGACCTGGCCGCCGACCGCGACGCCCCCGTACGGCCGCTGCTGGACTCCCGTGCCGTCGCCGAGGCCACCGCCGGCGGCGCCGTCGGCGACATCCGTCCGGGCGCCGAACTGGTCCTCGGCATGAACGAATGGCTCCGGACCTCGGGCACCACCCTCGAGCTCTGACCGACCGTCAACCCGGCCGCATCCCCACCGGCAACCTCACCCGCATCCCCACCGGCAACCCACCCCCGGAACCTCAACCCCGACCCCCCCCACCACCCCAAAGGGCTACCGCCCCGAGCCCGGCACGGCGGCCGCTCCTGGCGCACAATGGGTGCCCCGCCCCACCACCAGCACCAGGAGCGCCGCCGTGTCCCCGCAGACCTTGACGATCACCATCGATCCGGACGCGGCCGACGCGCCATTCGAGCAGGTACGCACCCAGATCGCCGACCGCGCCCGGGACGGCGCCCTGCCGGTCGGCTACAAACTCCCCACCGTCCGCGGCCTCGCCGAAGACCTCGGCCTCGCCGCCAACACCGTCGCCAAGGCCTACCGCGCCCTGGAGTCCGACGGCGTGATCGAGACCCGCGGCCGTAACGGCAGCTTCATCGCGGCGGCGGGGGAGGCCGCGGACAAGGAGGTCGCCGCGGCCGCCGAGACCTACGCCCGGCGCGCCAAGCGCCTCGGCCTGGACCGTGACGCGGCCCTCGCCGCCGTCCACGACGCCCTGCGGGCGACGTACGGGGCGGACGCCTGAACCCCTTCGAGGCCCCAAGGAGTCCCATGCCCGGCCCACAGGCCCTCGTCCGACGCCCCGGCCCCCGGCTCGCCGAGGGCCTGGTCGCCCATGTCGCCCGGCGGCCGGTGGACCCCGCGCTCGCCCTGCGCCAGTGGGAGCACTATGTGCAGACGCTGCACGACCACGGCTGGCGGACCACCGAGGTGGCGCCCGCCGACGACTGCCCGGACGCGGCGTTCATCGAGGACACCATGGTCGTCTTCCGCAACGTCGCGCTGATCGCCCGCCCCGGCGCGGCCGCCCGCAGACCGGAGACCCCCGACGCCCGCGCCGCCGCCGAGGCGCTCGGCTGCCCGGTGGGCGAGGTCCGGGCGCCCGGCACGCTCGACGGCGGCGACATCCTCAAGATCGGCGACACCGTTTACGTCGGCCGCGGCGGCCGCACCAATGCCGAGGGGGTACGCCAACTCCGCGCCGCCTTCGAACCTTTGGGCGCCCGCGTCGTCGCCGTACCGATCAGCCGCGTCCTGCATCTGAAGTCCGCGGTCACCGCCCTCCCGGACGGCACCGTCATCGGCTACCCGCCGCTGGTCGACAACCCCGCCGTGTTCCCCGGCTTCCGCCCCGTCCCCGAGGAGGCGGGCGCCCATGTCGTCCTCCTGGGCGGCGGCAGGCTCCTGATGGCCGCCTCCGCGCCCAGGACCGCGGAACTCTTCGCCGGCCTGGCCTACGAGCCGGTCCTGGTGGACATCGGCGAATTCGAGAAGCTGGAGGGCTGTGTGACATGCCTTTCGGTGCGCCTGCGCGAACTCTCCGCGTGACGGGCGAGGTCCGCCGGGCCGCCGTCGTGCGCCTCCCCGCCCCCTCCGCCCACCCCCGCATATCGTGACGACATGAGCAATCTCGACCTCAGACCCGCGCCCAACCGCTGCGGAGGCAACGGCCGTACGGGCCCCGTACGCGACGTTCAGCCCGGCAAACAGGTACCGCTCGGCGAGAGCACCCTCGTCCGGCGGCTGCTCCCCAACCTCGGCCGGCGGATGGTCGGGGCCTGGTGTTTCATCGACCATTACGGTCCCGACGACATCACCGACGAGCCCGGTATGCAGGTGCCGCCGCACCCGCACATGGGCCTGCAGACCGTCAGCTGGCTGCACGCGGGCGAGGTGCTGCACCGCGACAGCCTGGGCAGCCTGCAGACCGTACGGCCGCGGGAACTGGGCCTGATGACCTCGGGACGCGCCATCGCGCACTCCGAGGAGTCGCCGCGCAGCCACCCCGCGATGCTGCACGGCGCCCAGCTGTGGGTGGCGCTCCCCGGCGAACACCGCAACGCGGCCCCGGCGTTCGAGCACCACACCGAACTCCCGGTGATCACCGGTGGCGGCGGCCTCTGCGCCACCGTCATCCTCGGCGAACTGGCCGGCGCCGCCTCCCCGGGCACCACCTACTCCCCCCTCGTCGGCGCCGACCTCACCCTCACCGACGGCACGGACACCCGGCTCCCCGTCGACCCCGACTTCGAGTACGCCGCCCTGACCATCTCCGGCGAGAGCGAGATCGACGGCGTCCGCCTGGCCCCCGGCTCCCTCCTCTACCTCGGCTCCGGCCGCACCGAACTGCCGCTGCGCGCCCGCACCGACAGCGGCCTGATGCTCCTCGGCGGCGAGCCGTTCGAGGAAAGGCTGGTGATGTGGTGGAACTTCGTGGGCCGCTCCCACGACGACATCGCCCAGGCCCGCGAGGACTGGACGGCCGGAACCCGCTTCGGCGAGGTACACGGCTACGACGGCGCCCCGCTGCCCGCCCCCGAACTCCCGCCGCTGCCCCTGAAGCCGCGGGGACGGGAGCGCTGAGCGGTCCGGCCTGCACCAACCGCGCCCGTACCCTCTTCCTCCAGGCAACTCACGTCTGCGGAAGCGGAGTTGGCACTGCCGCGCTCGGCCCTTGCCACCCCTCAGAGATAGAGCCCCGCCTCCGCCCCCGGGGCCTGGGCCGGGACCGATGCGGGCCGGGTGCCGCGGCGCAGCGCGTACAGCTCGGCGAGGGAGGCACCCTCGCGGCCGATGCCCTCTTCGGTGCCGAGCCAGTTCACCGCTTCCGTACGGGTCAGCGGGCCGACCTCGATACGGGCCAGACAGCGGCCGGGGCGGACCACCGCGGGGTGCATCCGCTCCAGGTCCTCATTGGTGGTGACGCCGACCAGGACGTTACGGCCCTGGCCCAGCAGGCCGTCGGTCAGATTGAGCAGCCGGGAGAGCGCCTGGCCCGCGGCGTGCTTGGCCTCGCCGCGGATCAGTTCGTCGCAGTCCTCCAGGAGCAGCAGCCGCCAGCGGCCCTTGCCGGGACCGTCGTCCTCGCCGATGGCGATGTCCATGAGATAGCCGACGTCGTTGAAGAGCCGTTCCGGGTCCAGTACGCAGTCCACCTGGCACCAGTCGCGCCAGGAGCGGGCCAGGGTGCGCAGCGCGGAGGTCTTGCCGGTGCCCGGCGGGCCGTGCAGCAACAGCAGCCGGCCGGCGATCTCCTCGGGCGCCACCTTCATCAGCGAGTCCATCGCCTCGGCGACCGGTGCGGTGTAGTTCGCACGGATCTCCTCCCAGGTGCCGGCGGAGATCTGCCGGGACGTACGGTGCGGTCCGCGGCGCGGGGAGAAGTACCAAAAGCCCATCGGGACGTTCTCCGGCTGCGGCTCCGGCTCGTCCTCCGCGCCGTCCGCGGACTGCCCCAGCACCTTTTCGGCCAGCTCATCGGTGACGGCGGTGACCGTCACATCGGCGCCGCGGTTCCACCGGGAGACCAGCAGGGTATAGCCGTCGCCCTCGGCGAGGGTCGCGCTGCGGTCGTCGTCGCGCGCGGCACGCAGCACCCGCGCGCCGGGCGGCAGCAGGGTCAGCCCCGACTTCACCCGGTCCACCGAGCGGCTACGGGAATACGGCTGCTCGCCCTGGGCGAAGCGTCCCAGGAAGAGCGCATCGACCACATCGGCAGGGGAATCGCTGTCGTCCATGGTCAGACGGAGGGGAAGGGCACGCTCGGCGGCGGACGGCGGCACGACAGGCGGCGGCACGTGATCGGCACACATGCCGCCATGATCCGCCAGACCGGGCCGCCGCGTACACGGAATATCGGCGTCGGTTTGCGGGCGGCCCGTACGGCGCCCGCCCTCACCGCCCCGACCGGAGGCGGCGCGTCCGCCTGAGCGGCAGGCCCGCCGCCGCACACAGCTCCGGGCGGGGCGCCCACAGACGGCGCAATGGCGGCGGTGCGGGCCGGCCGTCCGGACACTGTGACGAGCCGTCAGGCGCCGTACGGAGGCGTCCGGACGTGGTGCGGAGGTGTCCGCCGGAAGGAGCCGGGTCCGTGGAGCCACCGAGCGGAACCGCCCTGACCGTGGTCATGGCGTGCCTGACCGTGGCCACCGGAGTGCTCGACGCCGTCAGCTTCCTGGCCCTCGGCCATGTCTTCACCGCCACCCAGACCGGCAATCTGCTCTTCCTGGGCTTCGGCATCGCGCGGCAGGGCGGGCTGACGATCGCCGCCCCTCTCGTCTCGCTCGGTGCCTTCGTCCTGGGCGCGGCGCTCGGCGCGCGGCTGGAGTCGGCGCCGGCGGCCCGGCTGCGTCAGTGGTTCCCGGTCGCGCTCGTCGCCGAGGCGGCGCTGCTGGCCGCCGCGGCGGTGACCGACTGGGAGGCCGGCCCGGCCGGGGATCCGGCGCCCGCCCGGCGCTATGCCGTCATCGGTCTGATGGCGGCGGCGATGGGCGTACGCAATGTCACCGCCATAAGGGTCGGCGCCCCCGATCTCACCACCACGGTGGCGACACGGGCGATGACGGCCCTCGTCGGCGGGTCCGTCCTGGGCCACGACCGGAGGCTGGGGTACGGCACCCGTGCCGGCCCGCGGCGGCTGACGTCCGTCGGGGCGATGTTCCTGGGCGGTCTGCTCGGCGCCTGGCTGATCGGCCTGGGCACCCGGCCGCCGCTGGTGCTGCTGCTCGTGGCGGCGTCGGTCGCGGCCACCGCGCTGCTGGTGCCGGGGCTCACCCACCGTCAGGACGGCGAGGAGTGACCGGCTCCGGGGGCGACGGCCCGGGGCCGGGGCCGGTCACCACCCCCGAAGTGGCGCCGTTCGTCGGAGCCGTGGCGACCTGCGCCGTGAGCGCCGCGGCCAAGAAATGACATTGCAGTGAAGATCCGGACGGATCGGTGGATGTCCCGTGAACATCGGAGAATCCCGTACCACTTTTGGCATGGACACTTCCGGCTCTCCGTGGGTCCTGCTACCACGAATAAGGCAGAGATCCTGCTATGGGAGGTTCTATGAGACTGTCCCGAGCGGCGGCCCTGGGCTCCGCATTCCTTGTCACCACGGCGCTCGCGCTCACCGGCGCGAGCGCCGCCGCATCCGCCCAACTCCCGCTCGCCACCGGCTATGTGGCCCTCGGCGACTCCTACTCCTCGGGTGTCGGCGCCGGCAGCTACGACAGTGGCAGCGGCGCCTGCAAGCGCAGCACCAAGGCCTACCCGGCCCTCTGGGCAGCCGCGCACGCACCTTCGTCCTTCTCGTTCACCGCCTGTTCCGGAGCCCGTACGGGTGATGTTCTGAGCGGTCAGCTCGGCCCGCTCACCGCCTCCACCGGCCTGGTGAGCATCACCGTCGGCGGCAACGACGCAGGCTTCGCCGACACCATGACGACCTGTGCGCTCCAGGGCGAGAGCGCCTGCCTGGCCCGCGTCGCCAAGGCCAGGCAGTACATCGACACCACCCTGCCCGGCCAGCTCGACGGGGTGTACAACGCCATCGACCAGAAGGCCCCCGCCGCACAGGTGGTGGTCCTGGGCTATCCGCGCTTCTACCAACTCGGCGGCAGCTGCTTCGCCGGACTCACCGAGAAGTCCCGGGCCGCCATAAACGGTGCGGCCGACGAGATCAACACCGTCACCGCCAAGCGGGCCGCCGACCACGGCTTCGCCTTCGCCGACGTCAACTCCACCTTCGCCGGCCATGAGCTGTGCTCCGGCAGCGCCTGGCTGCACAGCGTGACCTATCCCGTCGACGCGTCCTACCACCCCACCGCCGCCGGTCAGTCCAGCGGCTATCTCCCGGTGTTCGCCTCCGCTGCGTAACCGTCCGTACACGCGACGCCGAGGAGGAACCGCCCGTACGGGCCCTCCTCGTGCGTCCCCTCGGCCCGTCAGATGGCCTCCGACCGACCCGACGGTGCATCAACTCGCCCTGCTGGGACCCCTGTAGGCGTCGTTACGTATGGTGTTCGTCAACGTCAAGGCGAGGCAGGTGAATCCGTTGACCGGTCTGCACGCGTGTCCTCCAAGGGAGATAGGGTTACCCTGCCCGTGCCGGGTGCCCTCGTCAGGGTGGGGAGAGTCATGGAACAGATAACAGTGCGAAGCAGGGCGAGAGTCCCTGCCATCAGCTGCGGCAGCGGCGCGTCCAGTGCGCGCCTGGACCGCCATCTCGCGGTACTGGGCGGTCCTGCCATACCGCAGCGGGAGACGGAGGGCGCGACCTCGCTCATGCGCGAGCTCACCGCCCGTGATCACTCCCGCACGAGGAAGAGCCGCGGTGCCAGGGTGTCGCTGTTCGCGCCGCTGCGCAGGCTGCGGCGTTCGCTCTTCGGCGGTCACGGCTGACGCGTCCCTGAAGCGAAACCTCGGGCGACCACACCGTCCCGGCACAGCGTTGCGATCCGTCGCCTGTCCGTAACTGGCTCGCCGGTTTCCGGTCGGTCAGTTACGGGGCCTTCACAGCGCGTCGGTGTGTTCGCCGAGGCACGCACCACCCGGCTCTTCCTTTACCACCCGTTCTCGTGACGGGTGGTTTTTTTGTGCCCGTCAGTGCCCGTCAGCGTGGCCGGGCGCGGCGGTCGCCGTGTGTGCCTCTGTGCCTCACAGCAAGGCGAACTGGCCTTCCGGGCCTTCCTCGTGATGGTCGAGTACCGAGGCCGGGCGGCGCGCCGGGCCCGGTGCCGGGAGGATGCCCGACTCCCGCAGAGCGTCCGCCGTGATGACCGGACCGTTTGCTGTCCGGGCACTCAACTCCGCGTGCTCCGGGCCCAGTTCGGCCAGCAGTGCCAGTACGGTGATCAGCTCCAGCAGCTCCGAGGTCCACTCCTGTGGCCAGGCCGTGGTGCGCAGCGCGGCCAGCGCACCCTCCTCGGCCGGATCCGCGGGGGTCGTCCGCTGCGCGAACCAGGCCTCCAGGACCCGTACGCCGCCCGCATGGAACTCCCAGGCGCCCGGCGGCACCGGCGAGATCCGGCCGTCGCCGAGCAGCAGGGCCTCCTCGCCGGCGTCGTAGCCGATGGACCGTGGCAGGCCGTGGGCGGGCAGCGCGGAGCGGACGTAGGGGCGGCGGCCGCCGGGCATCCGCGGCCGCTGGCCGGAGTGCGGCCCGTACGCGGATCCGCCGCGGGTGTGCAGCCACAGCAGGCGTTCGCCGAGTGCGACGCCGGTGTCCCAGAGGGCCGGGTCGCCGGTGAGCGGGACCAGGGTGCCGTCGGGGGAGTGGCGGGCGCTCGCGGTGATCCAGGCGAGGAGGCCGGTGGGGCGGACCGGGCGGTCCAGCCGGCGGGCGAGGAGATCGAGCAGGCCGGGCGCGAGGTTGGGTTCGGCGCCGCCGGGGCGCCGGTAGAGGGGGTGGATCCGGCCGGGGCGCCCGGCCGGGGAACGCCCGTCCGGCAGGAGGGCGGAGCACACCACGGCGGGTCCCGGTACCTGCGGCACCTGGCCCGGTTCGACCGCGAACAGCTGCCGCTCGTCGGCCACCCGCCACAGCTCCGGCCGCGCCGCGTCGATCAGCCGGTGGTCGGGCAGCAGCCACTGCTGGTCGAAGGGGCCGTGCAGGATCCGTACGGGCTCGGGGCACGGGCCGCCCGCCCGGGCCAGCCGCTCGGTGGGCGTGGCCTGGCCCGGCAGCTGCCCGACGGCGGAGTGCAGGGTGCGGGACCGCGACGGCCGGAACAGCCGCTCGCGGGTGGCCGCGTCCTCGGCGGCCACCAGGGCGTTCCACCGGGCGCGCAGCGTGGCCGGATCCGGCGCCCGCACCCAGGAACGGCCCAGCCGGAGCGGCGCCACCGACCACGGCATCAGATCGGACAGTCGTGGCGCGGCCGGCCGTGGCGCGTCCTGCTTCGCCGTCACGCGGAGCCCCTCCCGGACCGTTCGGTTGACCCCGGCATGGTATCCACGGGCACGGGCCGACCGGAGGGGCCACCGGCTCGGCCCACCCCCGCGCCCGCGGTCTTCCGCTTACTGATCTTGGAGCGGTACGGTCCCGCCGTACGCCCGGCCGCACGGTGCACGCCGCTCCGCCCCGCACGCCGGGACCTGCTCAGGGGAGGACCGTATGCAGGGGAGGACCTTTTGACGGACACCGCCTCCCCCACGCCTGAACGGCGCGGGGGGACCCCCACCGGCACCCGGGCCGCCGCGCGGCTGGACCGGCTGCCGCCGTCCCGGTGGCACCGCCGGATCACGATCGTCGTCGGCATCGGCGCCTTCTTCGACCTCTACGAGATCTTCCTCGGCGGGGTGCTCGCCGCGGTCCTCGCCGAACAGTGGGACCTCGGGCACACCGCGAAGTCCTGGGTGATTGCGGCGGGATTCCTCGGCATGTTCGTCGGCGCGAATGTGCTGTCGGTGCTGGCCGACCGTTTCGGGCGGCGCCGGATGTTCCTGGTCAATCTGGGTGCGTATGCGCTGTTCTCGCTGACGGCCGCCTTCGCCCCGAACCTGGAGTGGTTTCTCGTACTGCGCTTTCTGTCCGGGCTCGGGCTGGGCGCCGAACTCGTGCTGGTGGACACCTACCTCGCGGAACTCCTGCCCCGGGCGGTGCGCGGCCGCTATATCGCCGCCGCGTACACCGTCGGGTTCGTGGGCGTGCCGGTCGCCGCGCTGCTCGGTGCCCGGCTGGTGGCCGGGCATCAGCTGTGGGGCATCGAGGGCTGGCGCTGGCTGCTGGTCGCGGGCGCGCTGGGGGCCGCCTTCATCCAGCTCATGCGGCGCCAACTACCGGAATCACCACGGTGGTTGACCGTGCAGGGGCGGGATGCGGAAGCCGCGGCGATAGTGACCGGCATCGAGGAACGGGTGGCACGGGAGACCGGCACGACCCTCCCCTCCGTACCGGAGGCGGAGAGCGCCCCGGAGCGGAAGGTGCCGCTGGGCGAGATGTTCCGCGGCGACTTCCGGCGGCGCACCCTGATGTGGTGGATCTTCCAGGTACTGCAGACCGTCGGCTACTACGGCTTCGGGTCGCTGGCGCCGGTGGTGCTGACGGCGAAGGGCCACACCGTCACCGAGTCGCTGCTGTACGCGGCGCTGAGCTTCTGCGGCTATCCGGTCGGCTCGGCGCTGTCCGTCCCGCTCATCGACCGCATCGAGCGCCGGACGCTGATCATCGCGGCGGCGCTCGGCATGGCGGCCTGCGGCCTCGCCTTCGGCTTCGCAGCGGCCAACTGGGCGATCGTCACCTTCGGTTTCCTGCTGACGGTGTGCAGCAATGTCTTCTCCAACGCCTTCCACGTCTACCAGACGGAAATCTTCCCGACCGGTCTGCGCAGCAGTGCCATCGGCATCGCGTACGCCCTGTCCCGGCTCACCTCGGTCGTGCTGCCGTTTGTCGCGCTGACGGCGCTCGACGCTCTCGGGGCGCCGGCGGTGTTCACCGGGTCGGCGGTGCTGATGGCGCTGCTGTGCCTGGACGTGGGGTTGCTGGGGCCGCGGAGTACGGGGCGGAGCCTGGAGCGGATCTGAGGGCCGGGGCAGGGAAGCCGGAAGCGCGGTCGGCCGTGCCGGGCCGGGGAGTTTCAGGTGTCGAATTTCCCGTACCACGCCCGGCTGAGAAGGTACTTGGGCAGATCCGGCGACGTGTTCTCGAGGGGGAAGCCCCCTTCGTGGGTGAGGCACGCCATCGTGAGGGGGCCCAGCGCCACCCGGCTGCGTGGGTCGCCCCGAGCCGTTCCGGTAACGGTCGTGGTGCGCGAGGGCCTCGGTGAGGGCCGTGGTGAAGGTTTCACGGTCCTGCGTGATGAGGCGGGTGGAAGAGAGCGCGACGGGCTGGTAGTCGATCAAGTTCAGGAAGTCGCTCGGTGTGCGGGGCGCCACGTCGGGCCGGGAGGCGTCGGGCCAGGCGCGGCCATCGGCACAGGCGCCAGGGATGCCGGCAGGCTGCGATGGCCGTCGGACACTCTACGAAGGCGGGCCGGGCCCGATGTCCGGGTCAGCCATGCCGACCGGGTGGGTGCAGGCCGAGGGGTCCGCGCCCGTCACGGGGAAGAGCTCCCAGCACCCGGCACGTGCGGCGAGCCGGAGCACGCCGGCCCGGTTACGGATCCCCCCGACCCGTACATACACGGAGTCCCCGGTGTGCGGCGGCAGGTCACCCCCCGTGAAGAGGGTTGGTCGCGGCCACCACGTCGGCCCAGATGCGGCGCTCCTCATCGGTGAGGACCCACTCGCCCTCCTGATGAGCACCTACGGCAACGTCGAGCCAGTCCTCGGCCGCGGCCGGGCGGGATGCGAAGTCGGCCGGGTCGTGGCAGGGCGGGCACGGGAGGCAGCGGTCATGCCGGCCGGTATCCGGTGCCGGCAGGTACCCGTCCGTCCCTGCGCGCGGAGACCATCCCGTCAGGCCGGGGAGTCGGACGACCCTCGTGCCCTGGCGCCGCTCTTGCCGGCTTACCCGCCTGCCCGGTGGTCTGCGACCCCCAGGAACGCCGCGACCGCCTCACGGACGCGGGCGCGCAGCCAGCGGTGGCCGCCGTCGGCGCCGTGCCGGGGGTGCCATGCCATGGCCAGCTCGGCCTGCGGCAGGGGGAGGGGAACTGTGAAGGCATGCAGGCCGAGTGCCGTCAGTGCCGGTGCATCGAGGAAACCGGGAGCGAGGCAGACGAGGTCGGTGCCGCGTCGGACGAGATCGTGCACAGCATTGCGCTGACGGAGGCATCGGCGGCTTCGGGTTCCGCAGCGGGCTGCTGTCGGTCTTCGACGCCGTTTCGTACGAGCCCCTGGCCGAACTGGAGGTCGGGGTCGGGCCCATCAACATCATCTCGGCCCCGGGCGGAGGGACGGCGTTCGTCTCCAACCTCCAGTCGGGCACCGTCAGCGTGGTCGACATCGCGGCGTGCCGCGTGGCGGCCACCCTGGAGGCCGACCGCGGCGCGGGGCTCCCCGGGGACCGCAGCGTGCCGAACCAGGGCGCGCACGGCCTCGCACACATCCCGGCAGCCGGCTGACCCTCGGCTGCCCGAGAAGGGTGCGGTCAGTGCGCATCCAGGGTGACCGTGAACGAGAAGCGGTCCCCCCGGTAGTGGATGCGGGCGACGTCGACCACGTGCCCGTCCTCGTCGTAGGTGATGCCGGTGTAGTGCAGGATCGGGCTGAGCAGCGGCACCTGGAGGAGGCGGGCGGTCTCCGGGTCCGCCAGCCGCGCCTCGACGGTGTCGGTGATGCGGCTGATGCGGATGCCCACCGCGTCCCGCAGCACCTTGGTCATCGGCCAGCGTTCCAGGTCCGCGAGGTCGATCCGGGCGGCGACATCGGGGCGGACGTAGTTGCGGGCGTGGTTGGTCGGTTCGTCCGTCTTCTCATCGCTGCGCAGACGGCGGAAGCCGGCCACCTCCGTCATGTCCGGGAAGTGTTCGGCCAGTTCGCGGGGTACGGACACCGGGCCGTGCGCCAGCAGCTGGGTACGCATCCCGGACTGCTGGGCCACGATCGCGTCCACCGAGCCGAGCAGCCGCACCGGCGCACCCCGCTGTGCGCCCGGTTCGATGAAGGTGCCGCGGCGGCGGTGCCGGCTGATCAGGCCCTCCGTCTCCAGTTCCTTGAGGGCCTGGCGCATGGTCAGCACGCTCACGCCGTAGTGCGCGGCGAGGGCGTCCTCGGTGGGCAGCCGCAGCGGTGCCTCGGGGGAGCGGCCGAGTATGGAGGCGCGCAGCGACTGCGAGACCTGGTACCACAGCGGCAGCTTGCGGTTCAGGGCGAGCGAGTCGGGTGCGAAGGTGGTCACAGAGCATTCCCCGGTGTGCAGAGCGTTCCCCGGTGTCACGGGCGGAAGTGGCGCTGGAGACCTTGCCACACGTCGTCGTAACCGCGCTGGAGATGTCCGGCATCGCGGGCCTGCTCGGTGAGGGTGAGCGGCCACCGGGTCTCGAACATGAAGGCCAGCCCGTCGTCGATCTTCTGGGGCACCAGCTCGGCGGCGCTCGCCCGGTCGAAGGTCTCCCGGTCCGGGCCGTGCGCCGACATCATGTTGTGCAGCGAGCCGCCGCCCGGCACAAAACCCTCCGCCTTCGCGTCGTAGGCGCCCTCGATCAGCCCCATGTACTCGGTCATCACATTGCGGTGGAAGTACGGCGGCCGGAAGGTGTCCTCGCCCACCAGCCAGCGCGGCGCGAAGACCACGAAGTCCACGCCCGCCAGGCCCGGGGTGTCGGAGGGGGCGGTGAGAACGGTGAAGACGGACGGGTCGGGGTGGTCGTAGCTGATGGACCCGATGACATTGAAGCGGTGCAGGTCGTAGACGTACGGGACGTGGTTGCCGTGCCAGGCGACGACGTCCAGCGGGGAGTGGTTGTAGGTCGCCGTCCAGAGGTTGCCGCAGAACTTGTTGACGACCTCGACGGGGCCCTCGACGTCCTCGTACGCGGCGACCGGGGCGAGGAAGTCCCGTGCGTTCGCCAGGCCGTTGGCGCCGATCGGGCCGAGGTCGGGGAGCTGGAAGGGCCGGCCGTAGTTCTCGCAGACATAGCCGCGGGCGGTCGCCTCCAGGAGCTCGACGCGGAAGCGTACGCCGCGCGGGATCAGCGCCACATGGCCCGGCTCGGCGCGCAGCAGGCCCAGTTCGGTACGGAGCAGCAGCCCGCCGTGCTCGGGCACGATCAGCAGCTCGCCGTCGGCGTCGCTGAAGACCCGGTCGGTCATGGAGGTGTTGGCGTAATAGAGGTGGACGGCCATGCCGGTGCGCTGGGTGGCGTCGCCGTTGCCGCCCAGCGTCCACAGGCCGGAGAGGAAGTCGACGGGGCCGGTGGGCTCGGGGAGCGGGTTCCACCGCAGCCGGTTGGGGTCGGGGGCGCAGTCGGTGAACGGCGCGGAGCGCATCGCGCCCTGCTCGGCGCGGACGAACGGCGGGTGCGCGGCCGACGGGCGGATGCGGTAGAGCCAGGAGCGGCGGTTGTGGCCGCGCGGTTCGGTGAACGCCGATCCGCTGAGCTGCTCGGCGTACAGGCCCAGCGGGGCGAGCTGCGGGGAGTTGCGGCCCACCGGCAGCGCGCCGGTGACCGCCTCCGAGCTGTGCTCGTTACCGAAGCCGGAGGAGTACGACAGCGCCTCGGCCGTCTCCCTCGCCTGCTCGTTGCCCGTACCTGTCATCGTGCGCTCCCGCCGCTGGAGGAACCTGAGGATCGTGTACCCGACTCAATCCTATGTAGGTCCTTAGGATTGCGGCCGGAGGTCGCGCCCGTCAACGGATGTTCCCGGCCGCGATGGCCGGATCCCGGCGTTCGTGCACCCGCCGCGCGAACGCCGGGCAGGATGTCCGGGTGCAGCAGCCGACCCCGCAGCCCACCCCGCTCCGCCGCGCCCCCGTCCAGCAGCGCAGCGCCCAGCGCCTCGCCCGCATCCTCGACGCCTGCGCCGAACTCCTGGAGGAGACCGGCTACGAGGACCTCAGCACCCGCGCCGTGGCCGGCCGCGCCGACGTCCCGATCGGCTCGGTCTACCGGTTCTTCCCCAACAAGCGCGCCATGGCCGAGGCGCTCGCCCGGCGCAATCTCGACGCCTACGCGGACCGGATCACCGCCCGGCTCACCGCCCCGGACGCGGTCTCGGGCTGGCGGGCCGCCATGGATGTGGTGGTCGACGAGTACCTCGCGATGAAGCGGACGGTGCCCGGCTTCGCCCTGGTGGAGTTCACCGTCCCCGCCCCGCGCGAGTCCCGCCGGGCCAACTACGAGGTCGCCGACCGGCTGCTCGCCCTGCTCGCCGCCCCCCTCGGCCTGAACGCCGCCGGGGAACGGCTGCGCACCGCCTTCCTCGTCGGCGTCGAGACGGCCGATGCGCTGCTCCAGCTGGCCTTCCGTACCGATCCGGCCGGCGACCCCGCGATCGTGGCGGAGTGCAAGCTGCTGCTGCGGGCGTATCTGGCCCGGTACCTGGACCCTCCGGGTGAGGGGGGCGTCGACTGATCCGCTGCCGCTTGGGTCTGCGTCCCACGTTGTCGGCTCTCCCGCGTGGGGGTGTTTCGCCGTTTCGCCTGCGGCGGGCGTGGTGTTGTCGGGTGCGGTGACGGCCCTGCACGGCTTCGCCGCTACGGTCCGTCCCCTCCCGTGGGGGGTGGTGAGGCCGGTGGGGGTGGGCGTGGTGTGTCCAGTGCCCCATGACTGGGTCCACTGGCCGCACTCGACCACGCACATACACCCCCACCGATCTTCACCACCCCCAATGGGGAGGTGCCGGGCCGTAGCGGCGGAGCCGTGTAGGCCCGGTGCCGCAGCCGAACAGCCCCGCGCAGCGGCACCGCCCGCCGCAGGCGAAACGGCGAGAAACCCCCTACGGCGGGACAGCCGAAAACGTGGGGCCCAGGCAAAGCGCAGCGGACCGGCGAAACGGCGAGAAACCCCCACGGCGGGACAGCCGAAAACGTGGGGCCAAAGCCAAAGCGCAGCGCACCGTTTTGCTCGTATTGCTCGCGCGTCAAGACCTTGTTAACAAAACTTTGCGGGACCTAACGTCGCCTGAACCGCCCCCCCCGGCACCCCCTCGGCAGATGTTCAAGGGCGAACGTGAGGTACCTCTAATGCTGACAATCCTCGGATTTGTCATGATCGCCACCTTCCTGGTGCTGATCATGATGAAGAAGATGTCACCGATGGCAGCGCTGGTGATCGTCCCCGCGCTGTTCTGCGTCCTGGTCGGACAGGGCGCGCACCTGGGCGATTACGTCCTCAAGGGCATCGGCGACCTGGCCCCCACGGCCGCGATGCTGATGTTCGCCATCATCTACTTCGGCGTGATGATCGACGTTGGGCTCTTCGACCCGATCGTCCGCGGCATCCTCAGGTTCTGCAAGGCCGACCCGGTGCGCGTCGTGGTCGGCACGGCGCTGCTCGCCGCGATCGTCTCGCTCGACGGCGACGGCTCCACCACCTTCATGATCACGGTCTCGGCGCTCTACCCGCTCTACAAGCGGCTGAAGATGAGCCTGGTCGTCATGACCGGCGTCGCCGCCACCGCCAACGGCGTGATGAACACCCTCCCCTGGGGCGGCCCGACCGCCCGCGCCGCCACCGCGCTCAAGCTGGACGCCGGCGACATCTTCGTGCCGATGATCCCCGCGCTGGCCGTGGGCCTGGTCGCGGTCTTCGCCCTCGCGTACGTGCTGGGGCGGCGCGAGCGGAAGCGGCTGGGGGTGCTGACACTCGGCGAGACCGGTGTGGTGACGGAGGCCGCAGAGGAGAAGGAGACCGAGCAGGTGCTGGTCGGTGCGGGCGGCGGCGGCCCCGTCGCTGCGCCGCGTACGGCCCCGGCCGGCGGCGCGGGCACCGGCTCCGCGGACGCCGGAACCGCTGCGGACCTCGAGGTCCTCGACCCGCACCGCGCCACCCTGCGCCCCAGGCTCTACTGGTTCAACGCCGCACTCACCGTGGCGCTGCTCGCCCTGCTGATCATGCAGCCCCTGCCCATCCCGGTCCTGTTCCTGCTCGGCGCGGCCATCGCCCTGACCGTCAACTTCCCGCACATGAAGGACCAGAAGGCCCGCGTCGCCGCGCACGCCGAGAACGTCCTCAACGTCTCCGGCATGGTCTTCGCCGCCGCCGTCTTCACCGGCGTCCTCACCGGCACCGGCATGGTCGAGCACATGGCCCGCTGGCTGGTCGCCGGCATCCCCGACGCGCTCGGCCCGCACATGGGCATCGTCACCGGCGTCCTCAGCATCCCGCTGACCTATTTCATGTCCAACGACGGCTTCTACTTCGGCATCGTCCCCATCCTCGCCGAGGCCGGCGCCGCCCACGGCGTGGCCCCCATCGAGATCGCCCGCGCCTCCCTTGTCGGCCAGGCCCTGCACATGTCCAGCCCGCTGGTCCCCGCCGCCTACGTCCTGGTCGGCATGGCCAAGGTCGAATTCGGCGACCACACCAAATTCACCGTGAAATGGGCCGCGCTGACCTCACTGGTGGTCCTGGGTGCCGGACTGCTCTTCGGGATCCTCTGAAGGGGCGGGGGACGCCCCGCGCGAGGTCCGGCGGGAGCCCACTGCGGGGCTCCCGCCGGCCACGCGCGTCCTGCCGCCGCGCGTCACCGCCCCGCCCGCCCCGCGGCCAGCGCCGCCCGCGCCGCCCGGACCTCGTCCAGCGCCTGAAGATGGCCGCCGGACTCCGCGCAGCGTTCGGCGCGGTCCAGGAGGAGGGCCGCGTCGTCCGGGGCGGGCACGGCATGGACCCGGGCCAGGGCGACCAGGGCGAAGGCGAGGGCGGTGCCGCCGAAGGGGGTGGCCAGTTCGACGGCGGCGCGGGCCAGGCGTTCGGCGTCCTCCGGCTCGTCCAGCAGCAGATGCAGTTCGGCGAGATTGGCGCGTTCGAAGGCGGTGGCCGTGGGGCGGCCGGCCTGTTCGGCCAGGGCCAGGGCGCGGCGCCCGTACTCCAGCGCCTGCCGGTACCGGCCCGCACGGCGCGCGGTCTCGCGCAGGACGGACAGGACGGTGGCCACCACCGCCGGGTCCGCGGACTCCTCGGCCGGGGCCAGCGCGCGTTCGGCGGGCCCCGCCGCCTCGCCGGTGCGGCCGGACAGGCCCAGGCAGACGGTCTGCTGGGCGAGGGAACGGGCCAGCAGCGTCGGCCGGTCCGGACCGTGCGCCGCCTCGGCCGCCCGCTGTGCGGCCCGCGCGGCCGCCAGGCCCTCCTCGTACCGGCCGGTGTACGACAACACCGCGGAACGGGCCATGTGGTGCGCCGCCCGCACGGCGTCGGGAGCGCCGGGCCCCGGCGGATGGGCACGCAGCACGGCGAGCGCCTCCCCGGCGCCTTCGCCGCGGCTGCGGGACAGCGCCTCCGCCAGCCGGGCGGCGGCCAGCGCCCCGGCGTCGCGCAGCCCTTGGCGCTCATAGGCGGCAAGGGCCTCCCGCAGCACGCCCGCGGCGTCCTCGTACCGCCCCGAACGCTCCAGGGCCAGCGCCCAGTCCAGCCGGACCCGCGCCGCGTCCGCCTCGGGCCGCGGCTCCGCGCCGCCGGGGGCACACGCCGCCCGCGCCAGGGCGCCGCGCACCTCGACGCGCAGCCGCTCCAGGCGCTCGCGGGCCGGTTCGGCCCAGTTCGCGTAGCGGTCCTCGGGGAGCAGTTCGCCGGTCAGCGCCGCGAGCGCGGCGCCCAGTTCGGGGCCGCGGCCGCCGGCCAGCGCCTGCCGGGCGAGCGTCGCGGCATGCTCGGTGTCGATCCACACCGCTTCCCGCGCCAGCCGCAGCAGCGCGCCGTCGCCGATCAGATACGCGGAGGCGGTACGCGGCCGCAGCTCGGGCTCCAGCGCGTGCCGGGCCGCGTGCAGCGCGACCCGCAGACTGCGCAGCGCGGCCGGGAGTTCGGCGTGCGGCCAGCACACGGCCATGATCTGCTCGCGGTGCAGCTGACGGTCCGGCGCGAGGGCGAGCAGCTTGACCACGGTCCGGGCGCCGGGCCGCGACCAGCGCTCCGCGGGCGGCGCGCCACCGTCACGTTCCAGCCGGAACCCGCCGAGGAGACGGATGCGCAGCAGTGGGGGATGCATGAGGCCGGACACTCCAACCGGTCGGATTCCGGGGGCTGTTACTCGCACATTACTGGCCGGATCAGGACCCCCGTCGGGGCATGTCAAGGGCGGTCGGCCGCAGTGATCGCGTCAATGTGCCGCGGGTTGCCGAGGAGGGCCGGGACGGCCGTTGACGGGGGGATGGGCGGTGCTGAGGATGTGCCCGTACGCGGTGCCCCGACCAGCTGGACCGTCTTTCAGGAGGAAAGCGTGCAGCGTTCCCATGCCCTTGTGGTCTCCGCCCTCGTCCTTGTCTCCGGCACGGCCGTGACGGCCCACGCGGCCGACGGCGACCGCTTTGCCGGGCCCGCCGCCCACAGCAGGTCGGCCGCCGCCTCCTGGTGCGAGAAGCAGGGCGGCGTGGCCCAGACCCGCGTCCCGTACTTCACGGGCACCGGAAACAAGATCACTCCGCTGGGCGGCGAGCGGGAGATGTGTCTCTTCACCGCCGAGGACGGCAGCCGGATCATGATCGCGACGGACACCCTGGCCGCCGACAGGCCGACGCTGGCCGCGCTCGCCTACGTCCGCAGGCCCGACGGTCCGAGCAGCCCCGGCAACCCGTCCATCGCCTACTGCCAGGGCATCAACGGCACCGCCATGTTCGGCAACAAGCCCACGGACGGCGGTGGTTGGGGCGTCAGGAACGAGACGGACCCGTCGAAGGCGATCTCCGCCTGTATGTTCGGCGACGGGTCGGTGATCGACGCCTGGGGGCTGAAGTACCACCAGGGCGGGGTGATCCGCGGCGCCGATCTGACGAAGAAGTTCCGCGCGGACATCCCGGCGGCGTGACCGGCCGTGTCCGGGTCATGATGTCCGGGTGACGCGCTCCACTCCGGGAAGGGGTGGCACCTCTCAAACTAGCGCCGCTAGTTTGAGAGGTGCGGCAGACCGCCGCGCGTCGGGACCGCTCGGGAGGACGGCGAGATGAAGGCACACGACGGGATGTACATCGACGGAGCGTGGCGGCCCGCGGCCGGGGCCGACACGATCGATGTCCGTAACCCCGCCGACGAACAGGTGATCGCGACCGTACCGGCCGGCACCGCCGAGGACATCGACGCCGCCGTGCGCGCCGCCCGCGCCGCGCTCCCGGCCTGGCGGGCGACCGCCCCGGCCGAGCGCGCCGCCAGGCTGACCGCGCTGCGCGACCAGCTCGCGGCGCGCGCCGAAGAGATCGCCGCGACCATCACCGCCGAACTGGGCTCGACGCTGGCCTTCAGCACCAGGGTGCAGGCCGCCGTGCCGGTCGCGGTGACCGGTTCGTACGCCGAACTGGCCGCCACGTACGCCTTCGAGGAGAAGCTCGGCAACTCCACCGTCCTGCACGAGCCGGTCGGTGTCGTCGGCGCGATCACGCCGTGGAACTACCCGCTCCACCAGATCACCAACAAGGTCGCCCCGGCGCTCGCCGCGGGCTGCACCGTGGTGCTCAAGCCCGCCGAGGACACCCCGCTCACCGCCCAGCTGTTCGCGGAGTGCGTGGACGCGGCCGGCATCCCGGCGGGCGTCTTCAACCTCGTCACCGGCCTGGGCACCGTCGCGGGCCAGGCACTGGCCGAGCACGAGGGCGTGGACCTGGTCTCCTTCACCGGCTCCACGGCCGTCGGCAAGAAGATCGGCGCGATCGCGGGCGGTGCCGTCAAGCGCGTCGCCCTCGAACTCGGCGGCAAGTCCGCCAATGTCATCCTGCCGGGCGCGGACCTGGCCAAGGCCGTCCAGACCAATGTCGCCGACGTCATCCGCAACTCCGGCCAGTCCTGCAACGCCCTGACCCGGATGCTGGTCCACGCCGACCAGTACGACGAGGCCGTCGCGCTCACCGCCGAGACGGTCGCCACATGCACCCCCGGCGACCCGACGGCGGAGGGCAGCCGCCTCGGCCCGGTCGTGAGCGCCAAGCAGCGCGACCGCGTCCGCGGCTTCATCGCGCAGGGCGTGGCGGACGGCGCGCGCCTGGTGGCCGGCGGCGAGGACGCCCCGGACGGCCTCGATGCGGGCTACTACATCCGCCCGACCGTCTTCGCGGACGTGACCGCGGACATGACCATCGCCCAGGAGGAGATCTTCGGCCCGGTCATCTCGATCCTGCGCTACGAGGACGAGGAGGAGGCGGTACGGATCGCCAACGGCACGGTCTACGGGCTCGCCGGCGCCGTCTGGGCCGCCGACGAGGAGACCGCGGTGGCCTTCGCCCGCCGCCTGGACACCGGCCAGGTCGACATCAACGGCGGCCGCTTCAACCTGCTGGCCCCCTTCGGCGGCTACAAGCAGTCCGGCATCGGCCGCGAACTGGGCCCGCACGGTCTGACCGAGTATCTGCAGACGAAGTCGCTGCAGTTCTAAGGCCCCAGGCCCCAGGCCCCGTTCCGTCCCCGCCCCGAGGAGATCTTGTGGCCGTCCGCGCCGCCATACTGCCCGCCGTCAACGCCCCGCTCCGGGTCGCCGAGATCGACCTGCCCGAGCCCGGCCCCGGACAGGTCCGTATCCGCCTGGCCGCCGCGGGCGTCTGCCACTCCGACCTGTCCCTGTCCAACGGCACCCTGCGCCAGCCCGCCCCGGCCGTCCTCGGACACGAGGGGGCGGGCACCGTCACCGCCGTCGGACCGGAGGTGACGACGGTGGCCCCCGGTGACAAGGTCGTCCTCAACTGGGCGCCCTCCTGTGGCAGTTGTCACTTCTGCGGGCTGTCCGAACCGTGGCTCTGCGCCCACGCCGGACTCGCCGCGAACACCCCGTACGCCACCCTCACCGCCGACGGCAGCGCGCTCTACCCGGGCCTGGGGCGGACGCCCGCAGATCGCAACAAACGCGAATCAAGAAGACAGAAGAAACGTTTTTGTGCCAATGCTTCCCTCGTTGAGACGCGTCACCAGTCTTCGCGGTG
>NZ_JBEZJZ010000067.1:0-43952 GCF_040651455.1 Streptomyces sp. NPDC048483 | reverse complement strand
GGACCGTCCACCGGGCGCGACGCTTGCCTCACACGATCGGAGCCCTACGGCACCCCGGCTCCGGACCGGGGCCCGCGCTACGCGTCCGAGCGGCGGATGTCGACATCGTCCGCCCGGACAAAGCCGACCCGGTGGCCGAGCTGGATCTCGTAATAGACGTCGTCACCGCGCACCACCGCGTGCTTGCTGACGTCGAACGTCGGCGCAAAGAAGTAGTCGCCGCGCATCCGGTCGCCGATGGCGTACTCCTGCCCCGCAGTGATCTTGTACGGCAGCGGTGAGACCTCCTGGTACGGCACCCCGGCCGGGTAGGCCTCCTTCTCCGGGTACGCGCGGCCGTAGACCGGGATCTCCGTCCGGCCGGCCTTCGGCGTGGCGACCAGCCCCCTGGAGTTCACCGCTGTCCGGGCGTCGTCCGGATTGCGGAACCATGCCTTCTGCCCGAGGTACCAGATGGCCGTCCAGTCGCCGGCCCGGTCCGCCACCGCGAACCGCTGGCCGGTGGAGGCGCGGGCACCGGTGTCATTGACATCGATGGTCGAGTCGCTGCCGTCCGGATGCAGCCCGATGTCCCTGACCAGCGGAGCGCGCTCGTCCGGCGCCGTGTACAGCCGGACCGCCGTCGAACCGTGCGGCGCACAGGGCCGGCCGGGCTTCTCGCAGCCGGTGTACTCGGGCCGGTTCCGGCCGTAGCCGGGACGGATGGTCACCAGCCCGCCCCGCGGACCCGCAGTGGGCGTGAACGGCGCGCCCAGCAGGGTGAAGTAGTGGCTCCAGTCCCAGTACGGACCGGGGTCGGTGTGCATGCCCTTGATCGTTGCGGTGGTCGTGCCGGGCACATTGTCGTGGCCGAGGATGTGCTGCCGGTCGAGCGGCACGTCGTACTTACGGGCCAGATACCGCACCAGCCGGGCCGATGTCCGGTACATGGCCTCCGTGTACCAGGCGTCCGGCGAGGCGAGGAAGCCCTCGTGCTCGATGCCGACGGAGTGCGCGTTGACGTACCAGTTGCCCGAGTGCCAGCCGACGTCCTTCGTCGGCACATGCTGCGCGATCAGCCCGTCCGAGGAACGGATCGTGTAGTGCCAGGACACATACTTCGGGTCCTTGATCAACCGGAGGGTGGTCTCCCACGACCCCTCGGTGTCATGGATGACGATCGTGCTCACGCGCTGGTCCCGGGGGCGGTCCGCCAGATCGTGGTTGCCGTAGTCGTCGTCACCGAACTCCTCGTACGGCGCCGGCACCGATTCGCAGGCCACGGTCCACGGGCACTCCAGCCCGGCCGGGTCACCGCGCGAGGCCCCCCGCTCCGCCGCGGCGGCCACCTGCCCGCCGGCCCGTTTCGCCTGCCCGGAATCGACGTGCAGGCCGGGCGTGGCGGCCAGCGTGACCCGCTGCCCCGCATCGGTCGTCCGGGTCTGGCCCTGCCGCATCACCGCGTACACCTCATTGGCGAACGCCGTGCCGGCCTCTGCGCTGTCCTCGCCCGCGTACCGTGCCACCGCCGCGTACCACCGGGCCGGGTCGGCGCTGCCGGCCGCCCCCAGCTTGCGCTGCTGCTCGGCGAGCAGCGCGGCGCCGCCCAGCACATTCGCCACCGGGTCCGTCCGCAGCTTCTCGGGCGACAGCCCCGTCAGCTCGGCGGCCCTGCGCAAGGTCCGCAGCCGGGCGGGCAGTTCGGCGGGCAGCGTCGCCCGCTCCGCCTGGTACGCGGGCGCGGTCCTGCGGGAGCGCGAGCCGTCCCCGCGGGCGTCCTCGTCGGGCTCGCTGAACTCCGGGACGCGCGCCAGGGCCGTACGGGCATCCGTCAGATGCATCGGGCCGTAGCCCCCGGAGACGCTCGGCGCGCCGCCGTGATCGTCCCAGCGGGACTCCAGGTACGCGACGCCGAGCAGCACACTGCGCGGTACCTGATAGCGGTCGGCGGCTTCGGTGAAGGCACGCTGCAGGTCACCCGGGCCGGGCTTGCCGGCACCCGCGGACGGGGTGGCCGCGAACAGCGGCAGCAACAGCACCGCGGCGGCGATGGCGGTGGCGGACCTGCGCAGGGCGGGGCGGGGCGTTCTCTTCTCGTCTTCCGGGGCGGATCCTCGCAAAACAGCCTCCTCAAGCCGGCCCGAGCCGACGCGATGTGACGGTTGATGCGCAAACGGCCGTACGGAGCGGGGGACCCGAGACTAGAGCCACTGTCGGCCCAGAGCCAGAGGTTTGCCCACGCTCCGTCAATCGCCACGCCCCATCGGGATTTCGCATGTCAGCGCATCTCCCGAGGATCCTTCCCGGACCGGGCACCGGGCCTGCCGGGCGTCAGTGGAATGGACCAATGAGCAACGCCCCCACATACGGGTGAGCGGCGCGCCCGTATGTGGCGCGCCGCTCACATCCCGCCTCGGTCAGCGCGTGCCGACCGCCGCCCGCACCGCACGCCGCGCCATCTGGCAGTCGTCGTGCAGCCGGCGCAGGAGCAGCCGCTGCTCCTCGCCCGCCGCGGGGGCACCGGGGTGTCCAGGTCCCGGTGCCCCCGTAGGCGCGGGCTCGCGCATGGTCCGCTGTACCGCCGTTTCGTAGCGCCGGATCTCCCGGGTGAGGATCAGCATCAGATTCACCAGGAAGGAGTCCCGCGAGGCCGGACCCGCGGACTGGGCGAGCTGGCTGATCTGACGGCGCGCCACCGGGGCGTCACCGAGCACCGCCCACAGGGTCGCCAGGTCGTAGCCCGGCAGATACCAGCCGGCGTTGTCCCAGTCCAGCAGGACCGGGCCCGCGGGTGAGAGCAGCACATTGTTCAGCAGCGCATCGCCGTGGCAGAACTGACCCTGGGTGTGCGCCAGGCCGTGCAGCAGCTTCTGCAGATCGCCCAGGTCACGGTCGGTGAGCAGCCCCAGGTCGTGGTACCGGCCGATCCGGCCCGCGTAGTCCAGCGGGGCGTCGAACAGCCCGGCCGGCGGCCGCCAGAGGTTGATCCGGCAGATCGCGCCGAGCGCGGCCCGTACGTCCGAGCGGGGAGGGGCTTCGGACGGATGCCGCGCCGCGGCCGCGACCCGGCCCGGCATGCGCTCCACGACCAGTGTGCAGTTGTCGGGATCGGCCGCCACCAGACGCGGCACCCGTACCGGCGGGCGATGCCGGACGAATGCGCGGTAAGCAGCTATTTCCTGCCGGAACCGCTCGGACCACGCGGGGGAGTGGTCCAGTAAACACTTGGCGACCGCGCTCGTCCGGCCCGTCGTCCCCACCAGAAGGACGGACTTGCCGCTGCGGCGCAGCACCTGGACCGGGTTGAACTCCGGACAGATGCGATGCACCGAGGCGACAGCGGCGCGTAGCTGAGCGCCCTGGGGGCCGGACAAATCGAGTCTCCCGCTGAGCGGTTGGGTGCCCGTCCCCTGTGGCCGCCGGATACGCCCGCCGGGGAGGCCGGCGACACCTCCCGCGGACGGGGAGGGGTCGAGATACGGCCCGCTGCCGGAGGGGTGCGGGCGGTACGGCCGGGCGGTGGCGGTCACGGCGGACGATGCTGCATACATGGGTGAGACAGATCCCTTCGTGCGCCGACGAGTTGCGTGCGCTCCCGGCCCGGTGGTGGGAACCCGGTGAACGGGCCCGTATGAGGAGGCCGATCCAGGGTCCCTGTTAAGGGCGCGCACCCTGGGGAATGCGGTCCCGCCACCGGGCCGGGGGCTGCACACCTACCGAACACGGGGCTATGGGTGGCAGACCATCTGGCGCACCCTGGCGAACCCTGGCGAATGGTCGCAGCCCACGTCACCGGCCGTTACTGTCAACTCAGTCGAGGAACCTGGGGGCTTGACGTGGACAGGCAGCCGAACACCCGTCTCGCGGACCTTTTCGGCCTGGCCGGCTGGTCCAAGGGAGAGCTGGCAAGACTGGTCAACCGGCAGGCGGCGGCCATGGGTCATCCGCAGCTGGCGACCGACACCTCGCGAGTGCGGCGCTGGATCGACATGGGGGAGACCCCCCGCGATCCGGTGCCCAAGGTCCTGGCTTCCTTGTTCACCGAGCGCCTCGGCCGTGTCGTAACCATCGAGGACCTCGGGTTCGCCAGAACCGGTCGCTCGGGGAAGCGGCAGGCCATGGACGGTCTGCCGTGGGCTCCCGAACGGACCGCTGCGGTCCTCACGGAATTCACGGGAATGGACCTCATGCTCAACCGACGCGGCTTGGTGGGTGCGGGCGCGGCACTCGCCGCGGGATCCGCACTCACCGGCGCCATGCACGACTGGCTCCACACCGACCCGGCACTGACCGCCGACACCCCCCGCCACGACGATCCCTTCGCCTCCGACTCCCTCGACTCCCTCGACCAGATCGGCCTCGACCGTTATGAGGCGGCCCCCGTGGGGTCCCAGGAGATCGACGCGCTCGAGCGCTCGGTCGAAGTGTTCCGCGCCTGGGACGCGAACCGCGGCGGTGGCCTGCAGCGCAAGGCGGTGGTGGGCCAGCTCAATGAGGTCGGCGGCATGCTCGCCTACCGCCACCCCGATCATCTGCAGCGCAGGCTGTGGGGCGTGGCGGCCAACCTCGCGGTGCTGGCCGGCTGGATGTCCCACGACGTGGGCCTGGAGCCCACCGCGCAGAAGTACTTCGTCATCGCCGCCCATGCCGCGCGCGAGGGCGGTGACCGTCCACGGGCCGGCGAGGCGCTCTCCCGCGCCGCCCGCCAGATGGTCCACCTGGGCCGCCCGGACGACGCCCTGGATCTGATGAAGCTGGCCAAGTCCGGTTCCGGCGAGCAGACCCTGCCGCGGACCCGCGCCATGCTGCACACCATCGAGGCCTGGGCACAGGCGTCCAAGGGCAATGGCCAGGCGATGCGGCGCACGCTGGGCGAGGCGGAGGAGCTGTTCGTCTCGGACAAGGGCGATGTGCCGCCGCCCAGTTGGATGCAGATGTTCGACGAGGCGGATCTGCACGGTATGCAGGCGCTGGCCTTCCGTACGCTCGCCGATCACGACCCCTCGGTCGCCAAGATCGCCCAGAGCCACGCCAAGCAGGCGCTGCGGCTGCGGAACAAGGGCTACCAGCGGTCCCAGATCTTCGACTACATCTCGATGGCCTCGGCCTGCTTCATCGGCGACGATCCCGAACAGGCCGACCGTTACGCCAGGCTGGCGCTGGTATCGATCGGCGAGAACTCCTCCCACCGCACCTGGGACCGGCTGCGGGAGATGTTCCGGCTCACCAACCAGTACGCCAACTACGCCAGGATCCAGGACCTGCGGGAGGAGATCCAGCATGTCCTGCCAAAGGCGAAGACCAGGCCCAAAGGGAGCGGATCGGGGCTTGGGCCAGGGCTGGGATCAGCGAGCCTGGGGCCTAACTTCGCCGTGTGAGAGAGGAACTGACAAGGCGTCATGTGAAAGGAGCATGGCGTCACGGGAAAGCCCCGATAAGGCCCTGATGCCCGCTTCGCCGTCCGACAGTTCGTGTTCGTCCGCAGAGTCGTCCGCGCCGCGGTGCGTCAGTCGCCGATCCTGGCGATCAGCACACAGGCGTCGTCCTCACGCTCGCTGCTGCCGAACTCCTCGACGACGATACGGACACTGTCCTGCGCGCTACGGGCCGCGGCGAACCGCGGCGCCAGTGCGAGCAGTCGCTCGGCTCCCTCATGGGCGTCGGCGGCGGGGGCACGGCGGGGTACCAGGCCGTCGGTGTGCAGGACGAGCAGATCGCCCGGCTCCAGTTGTTCGGTGCGCTGGGCGTAGGTCGCGCCCGCGGTCGCGCCGAGCAGGACGCCCTCGGGTGGGTCCAGCGCGCGCCCCGTGCCGCCGCGGAACAGCAGCGGCGCGGGGTGCCCGGCCTGGGCCCACTCCAGCCGGCGGGTGTCGGGGTCGAAGCGGCAGCACACCGCGCTGCCCAGAGCGGGCTGGGCGGTGGTGTCCAGGAGCTGGTTGAGGAAGCCCATCAGTGGTCCGGGCTGCTGTCCGGCGACGGCCATGCCGCGCAGCGCGCCGAGCACCATCGCCATCCCGGAGGTGGCGGTGACGCCGTGCCCGGTGAGATCGCCGACGCTCAACAGGGTTTTGCCGTCCGGAAGTTGGAGGGCGTCGTACCAGTCGCCGCCGATCAGCGCGCTGGTGCCGGACGGGAGATAGCGCCCGGCGAAGTCCAGGGCGACCGGGCCGCCCTGAGGGAAGCGCAGCGAGTCGCGCCACTGCGGAAGCACGGATTCCTGGAGCTCGACGGCCAGACGGTGTTCGGTCTGTGCCATGTGCCGCTCGCGCTGCAGCGAGTCCACACTGTCGCGTACCGCGGCCTGGCTGCGCCGCAGCTCGCTGACATCGCGGAGGACGGCCCACATGCAGGCCGTACTGCCGTCGGCGTCGAGCACCGGCTCACCCACCATGTGGACCGTGCGCAGGCTCGCGTCCGCGCGCACGATACGGAATTCACCGTCGATCGGCTTCCCGTCCACGAGACAGTCCGTGACCATCGCGGCCAGCCCCTCCTGGTCCTCGGCGAGGACCAGGGACGGCAGCTCGTCGAGGGTCAGCGGGCCGTCGGACGGCCTGCGGCCGAACATCGCAAAGAGCTCGTCGGACCATGTCACCTCGTCGGTGAGCAGGTTCCACTCGGCGCTGCCCACCCGGCGCAGCAGCGAGCCGCGCTCGTGCGGTGCGGGCTCGGGCGGTGCCTCCGGCAGGTCGGCACCGGGCGCCTCGTCCTCTTCGTCCTCCGCCGGCAGGCCCTCTCTCAGCTGGTCGAGATGACCGCCGAGGTCGTCGAGGTGGTGGACGGCGAGGTCGCACAGCGCCCGCTGCCAGCGCAGCTGCGGGTCGGTGGCGAGGCCGGTGTCCACCACCGCGGACTCCCTGCGCACCGCGTCCAGGCCACCGCGCAGGCGGCGGGCCTGCGTGATGAGTGCCTCGACGGTGTCGCGCTCGGGAGACCGGTCGGCTGGGTGATCCGCGAAGAGAGGGGACGGCATGACGTACTCCGTGATCAGGCGGCGCCGGGGCCAGGTCTGACAGAAGGGGCCGGTTACGACTGTTGCACAGGCTGCGACGGTGCGTAAGGGATTTGGCATTACCCGATACGGTGGTGCACCTGGCATATGCCACGGGCCTTCTGTGGCAACCCCGGGTCGAATCGGCGGAATAACAGCTTCCAGGCTAGGCTTCCGCCGCCGTAGCGCTGTCGTGCCCACCGATCCATGGTGGGAACGACGCATACGGCCCGCGGTCACCGGCAAGAATGCCGGTCAGCGGAAATCCCGTTGCCAGCCTGCCCCCCGCCCCGGATGCTGACCTCATGTTCGATCCAGACATAGCGCCCAGCGGCACCCTGCTCGGCCTCCTTCAGCGAGGCCGCGGCGACGGGACCCTGCATGCCCTCGCGGCGCCGCGAGCCGAGGCGCTCGCGGCGCTCAACGACAGCGTGCTGCGTGACCCCAGGCGCAACTGGCAGGTCGAGAACCGCTCGCTCTACTACGCGCGCCTCTACATGCAGCTCGACGGCGGACTCGAAGAGATCGAACGGCACCTCTTCCACCCCGACGACCTCATCGACACCGGTGAGGAGCGCACCGGCCTCGCCCTCGCCGTCCTCGGCCACCTCGCCGCGTACGGCCGGGACGCCGCCCGCCTGCTGCTGCGCAGCTACGCCGCGGTCGGCAGCAACTGGCGCTGGGCCCTCGACGAGCTTGCGCTGCGTGACGACGACGCGGGGCTGATGACCCTGGCCCCCGCCGTGCTTGCCCGTTTCCCCGAGACCGAGGAGGGCGAGGCCGGACTGGCCACCGCCGTACGCGATGCCTACGAGCCCCGGCCGTGGCGGCTGTGGGCCGAGGATCCCCGCTACGGCGCGCGTCTGACCGCCGCCGGGGAGCAGGGGTCCTTCGACCGCTGGCAGCGGCAGCTGCGGCCGCGCGGGCCGCGCCCCGGCTGGAGCGTGACGGAGGTCCTGCAGTGGGCCCAGCAGGGCGGGGACCTGGAGTCCGAGGAGCACCGGCACCTTGCCGCCGCCCGCTGCCTGGGCGCCGTCGCCGGCCCCGAGGACCGGCCGGAGCTGCTGCGCGCCGCCCGTACGGGACCGGACGCCGCGCGCGCCGCCGTCCTCCACCATCTCGCCGAACGGGGCGACCCGGATGTCCTCGACCTGATCGAGGAGGCGGTCGCCTGCCCCCTCTCCTCCCAGTTGGCGGTCTCGGCCGCGCTGGCCGCCTTCGAGCGGATGCGCGGTGTGGCGGCCGTCGAACGGGCCCGGGTCTGGGCCCGGCGTACCGACCGCCTCGGTGCGTCCGCCGCCGCGATGCTCGCCCGCCGCGGTGCGCAGCGTGATGCCGACCCGGTCCTGGCCGCGCTGCGCCGCACGGTGCGCGAAGAGGGCCCGGACGCGGACGGTCTGTGGGAGCTGGTAGACGGCGTCGGCCGCCTCGGCGTCGCCTGCGCCGCCCCCGTACTGCGCCACATCTACCGCGAGACCTCCTCGTCCCACCTGCGTGGCCGGGCGGCCGGTGCGCTCGCCGCCACCGACCCCGGGTTCGCGGCCGGTTTTGCCGTCGAGTGCCTGTGGGACTGCGAGGAGACCACCCGCGAACTCGCCGCCCGGCATGCCGCCACCGGCGACGACCGCGTCGTCGAACAGCTCCGCCGCCTTGCCGCCGACCCGGCCGAGGAGGCCGAGGTCCAGACGGCCGTCCGGAGCCGGTTCGGGCCGGAGGCACAGGGGGTGTAGCGCCCTGTGGCGTGGTGGACCCGGGCAGGAGCCGTTGTGGGTTGCGATGGGCGCGCCACTTACTCCCCGGCGAAGGACATCCCCTGCGCCGCCAGTGCATCCCGCAGGATGCCCAGGGCCTTGGGGCCCATTCCGTGCAGTTGCCGCAGTTCGGCCTCGCTCGCGCCGGCCAGCTGTGACAGTCGCAGATAGCCCGCCCGCTCCAGGGCCCGGCGGGCCGGGGCGCCGATCCTCGGCGGCAGGCCGTCGGAGGGCTCGCCGGTCTCCGCGTCGTAGGACGTCACACGTCTCCTCGTCCGTCCGCTCCGTACGGCGCCGTGGCGCCCGGTCCGTTCCCAGCCTGACATCGGGCCGGCCGTACCGCCCGGTGGCGACGGGCGCAGCGGAACGCTCATGGGACGTTCCCCGGCTGGAAAGATCCCCTTGGCCCAGTCCACGCACGGCGCGCCGACAACAGCCGTATGCGTGTCGTCATCGTCACCGAATCCTTCCCGCCCGATGTCAACGGCGTCTCACACTGCGCCCTGGAAACCGCCCGCCACCTCGTCCGGCGCGGCCACGATCCGCTGGTCGTCGCGCCGCTCGCCGGCCATGAGCCGGCGGTCGCGACGTATGAGAGCCCCTGCCCGGTCGTCCGGGTGCCCTCCGTGCCGCTGCCCGGCTATCCGCAGGTACGCATCGCCCTGCCAGGCCGACGACTGTCTGCCGCGCTCGCCGCGCACCAGCCGGACGTCGTGCATCTCGCCAGCCCGTTCGTCCTCGGTGCCCGAGGGATGGCAGCCGCGGCCCGGCGGCGGGTGCCCGCAATCGCCGTCTACCAGACCGACCTGGGCCGCTACGCCCGGACCTACCTGGGGGGCGGCGGGGCGACGGCCTGGCGGCGCATCCGGGCGGTGCATGCGGCCGCCGACCGGACCCTGGCGCCGTCCAGCGCGGCGCTGCTGGATCTGACCGAGCACGGCGTGCCGCGGGTCCATATGTGGCCCCGCGGGGTCGACTCCGCGCGCTTCCACCCGGCGCGGCGCGATGCGGTGCTGCGCAGCTCGCTGGCCGCCGGACGGGAGCTGCTGGTGGGGTACGTGGGGCGGCTGGCCCCGGAGAAGGACGTCCGGCTGCTGGCCGAGACCTCCCGGCTGCCGGGCGTACGCACCGTCGTCATCGGCGACGGCCCCAGCGCCCCCGCGCTGCGCGCCGCCCTCCCCGAGGCGCGCTTCCTGGGCCGCCGCACCGGCGATGAACTCGCCCGGCTCTACGCCTCGTTGGACATCTTCGTGCACACCGGGCCGTACGAGACCTTCTGCCAGACCGTGCAGGAGGCGATGGCCTCCGGGGTGCCCGTCGTTGCACCGCGCGCGGGCGGTCCGCTCGACCTGGTGGACCACGGCCGTACCGGGCTGCTGGTGACGCCCGGCGACGGCGGGGCGGTGCGGGACGCGGTGCGCCTGCTCGGACGCAGTCGCGAGCTGCGCATCCGGTACGGCGCGGCGGCCCGCGCGGCCGTCGAGGGCCGCACCTGGGAGGCCGTGGGCGACCAGCTCCTCGGCCATTACGAGGATGTGCTCGCCGGCCGGACGGCGGTGGCGGCATGAGGGCGCACCGGGACGGCGGCTCGGGACTGCGGATCGTACGGATAGCCAACTTCGTCACCCCGGCGTCCGGCGGGCTGCGTACCGCGCTGCGTGAGCTCGGCGCCGGGTACGCGGCCGCCGGGCACGATCCGGTGCTCATCGTGCCGGGCGTCGGACAGGGGACGTCCGACGAGTTCACCGAACAGGGGCGGGTGATCACCCTGCCGGGGCCCGCGCTGCCCGGCACCGGGGGCTACCGCGTACTGGCCGACCGGCATCGGCTGCAGTGCGTGCTGCGGAGGCTGGACCCCGACCGGCTGGAGGTCTCCGACCGTACGACGCTGCGCTGGACGGGGGAGTGGGCGCGCCGGGCACGCGTGCCCGCGGTGATGGTGTCGCACGAGAGCGTCGACGGGGTGATGCGGACCTGGGGCGTGCCGGACCCGCTCGCCCGCGCCGCCGCGGACCGGCTCAACTCCCGTACGGCGCACGCATACAGCCGGGTGGTGTGCACCACCGAATGGGCGGCGGCGGAGTTCACGCGTGTCGGGGCGCGCAATGTGGTGCGGGCGCCGCTCGGTGTGGATCTTGGGGCCTGGCACCCGGACTGCCGCAGCGCGGAGCTACGGCGGCACTGTGCGGGGCGGGCCGCTGTCCTGATGGTGATGTGCTCCCGGCTGTCGCCGGAGAAGCGGCCGCAACGGGCGCTGGACGCGCTGGCCGAGCTGCGCCGGCGCGGCGTCGACGCGGCGCTGGTGGTGGCCGGGGACGGGCCGCTGCGGGCGCGGCTGGAGGCCCGCGTACGGGCGGAGCGGCTGCCCGCGGCGTTCCTCGGGCACATCGCCGACCGCGCCCGGCTCGCCGCGCTCCAGGCCAGCGCCGATCTGACGCTGGCACCGGGCCCGGCCGAGACCTTCGGCCTGGCCGCCCTGGAGGCGCTCGCTTGCGGCACACCGGTCGTCGCCAGCGCCGCCTCCGCACTGGCCGGGCTGGTCGGCAGCGGCGGTGATACGGCACTCGACGACGGCCCCTCCTTCGCCGACGCCGCCCAGCGGGTCCTGGCCCGCCCCGAGCCCGCCCGCCGCACCGCGGCCCGGCAGCGCGCCGAGGGATACGGCTGGCAGCCCGCCGTCGAGGCCTTCCTGGCCGCGCACGACGCGTACGACACGTATGACACGCACGACGCGCCCGCGCCGTCCGGCCGGACCGTGGCCGCGTCCGAGCCGCCCGTGCACCCCCGGGGCGGGTGGTGACGGTGAAGCGTTCCGGCTTTGTCGCACTCGGCGACTCGCTCACCGAAGGCCTGGGGGACCCCGTACCCGGAGGCGGCTGGCGCGGCTGGGCCGTCCTGCTCGCCGAGGCGCTGGGGGCACGGCCGGGGAGCGTACCGCTGGTGAACCTGGCGCGCAGCGGGGCGCTGGCGGCCGATGTGGCCGAGCGTCAGCTGCCCGCGGCGCGGAAGCTCGCACCCCGCTACGCGTCGCTGGTCGTCGGTGCGAACGACACCCTGCGGGCGGCCTTCGCCATAGAGCGGGTCGCCGCCGCGCTCGACCTGACACATCGCACGCTCAGCGCCGACGGGACGGTGGTCCTGACGGCGTGCCTGCCCGACCCCGGCCGGATGCTCGGGCTGCCCGGACCGCTGGCCCGCCCGCTCGCCCGGCGGATGCGCGCCGTGAACACCGTCGTCCACGCCGTGTCCGACCGCTACGACGGCATCCATCTGCACCTCGCCGACCACAGCTGGGTCATCGACCGCACCAGCTGGAGCGTGGACCGCCTGCACCCCAGTGAACGCGGCCACCGCCTCCTGGCCCGCGGCTTCCACACCGCACTGGCCGCCGCCGGCGACCCCGTAGGACCGCCCCCCGCACTCACCCTGGACGGGCCGCCCCCGACCCGTACCGGATCCGCCTGGTGGATGGCCACCCGCGGCACACGCTGGGTCGTCGACCGGTGCACCGACCTGCTGCCGGGCCTGCTGGCGCTGGCGGTGCGGGAGTGCCGGCACGGTCTGGCGGGTTCGGGGCGGCTGCTCGATACGACGGCGGAGCGCGCCACCTGCGCTGCGGTTGCTGCGCTGTGGGATCCGGAGGGCGCTGCGGCGCCGGCCGGGGGATCGGCGCTCGCTCTGTAGTGGTCGGTCCGGCGGAGGGCGATCCACGGCACGCGCCACGCGCGCCCCACTCGCCGCCCTGGCGGAGCCGAAAGGCGCTGCGACAATGGCCTGATGACCGGACAGCGCTGGGAGTTCTGGATCGATCGCGGTGGGACGTTCACGGACGTCATCGGGAGACGGCCGGACGGGCGGCTGGTGACGGGGAAGCTGCTCTCGCATCATCCCGAGCGCTATCAGGACGCCGCGGTGGCCGGGATCCGGATGATGCTGGGGCTGGCGGCGGCGGAGCCGGTGCCGGCCGAGCTGGTGTCCGTGGTGAAGATGGGGACGACCGTCGCCACCAATGCGCTGCTGGAGCGGACGGGTGAGCCGACGGTGCTGCTCACCACGGAGGGGTTCCGGGATGCGCTGCGGATCGCGTATCAGAACCGGCCGCGGATCTTCGACCGGCGGATCGTGCTGCCCGAGGCGCTCTATGAGCGGGTGATCGAGGTGCCGGAGCGGGTCGGGGCGCACGGGGAGACCGTACGGCCGCTGGATGTCGACGGGGTCCGGGAGGCGCTGATCCGGGCCCGCGCGGACGGGCTGCGCAGCGCGGCGGTCGTCCTGCTGCACGGCTACCGGCACGCGGAGCACGAGAAGGCCGTTGCCGAGCTGGCCCGGCGGGCGGGGTTTGCGCAGGTGAGCTGTTCGCACGAGGTCAGCCCGTTGATGAAGTTGGTGCCGCGCGGGGACACGACGGTGGTGGATGCGTATCTGTCGCCGATCCTGGGACGCTACGTCGACGAGATCGCCGCCCAACTTCCGGGCATCCGGCTGATGTTCATGCAGTCCAACGGCGGGCTGCGGGAGGCCGAGCACTTCCGGGGCAAGGACGCGGTGCTGTCCGGGCCCGCGGGCGGCGTCGTCGGCATGGTCCGCGCCGCCGCCGAGGCCGGGCCCGGTCACGGCCGGGTGATCGGCTTCGACATGGGCGGGACCTCCACCGATGTGTCGCACTACGCGGGGGAGTTCGAGCGGGTCTTCGGCAATGAGGTCGCGGGCGTCCGGATGCGGGCACCGATGATGAACATCCACACCGTCGCGGCCGGCGGCGGCTCCGTACTGCACTTCGACGGGCGCCGCTACCGCGTCGGCCCCGACTCGGCCGGCGCCGTCCCCGGACCGGCCTGCTACCGGCGCGGTGGCCCGCTGACCGTCACGGACGCCAATGTGATGCTCGGCCGGATCCAGCCGGACCACTTCCCGGCGGTGTTCGGGCCCGACGGCGACCGGCCGCTGGACGCCGGGACCGTCCGCACCCGGTTCGCGGAACTGGCCGAGCGGGCCGCGGCCGCCACCGGGGACGACCGCGGCCCCGAGGACGTCGCCGCCGGATTCCTGGACATCGCGGTGCTCAACATGGCCAACGCGGTCAAGAAGATCTCCGTCCAGCGAGGGCACGACATCACCCGCTACGCCCTCACCAGCTTCGGCGGTGCCGGCGGCCAGCACGCCTGCGCCGTCGCCGACGCCCTGGGCATCGGCACCGTGCTCGTGCCGCCGCTGGCAGGCGTGCTCTCCGCGTACGGCATCGGGGTCGCCGACGCCACCGCGATGCGGGAACAGGCTGTCGAGGCGGAGCTCGGGCAGGCCGGGGCCGTCGACCGGGTCCGGGAGGTGTGCGACACGCTCGCCGGGCAGACGCGGCGTGAGCTCCTCGACGACGGAGTGCCGGGCGCCTCCCTCACGACCCGCGCCAAGGTGCTGATCCGCTACGCCGGGACCGACTCCACCATCGGCGTCCCGCTGGCCGGCGCCGACACCATGGCCGATGACTTCATCCGGGCGCACCGGGCGCGCTACGCCTTCACCATGGACAAGCCCCTGGTGGCCGAGGCGGTGTCGGTCGAGGCCGTCGGGGAGGCCGGGGGCGCGCAGGGATACGAGGTCCGGTCCGGTGACAGGGAGGGGGAGTTGAGGCCGGCCGCGACGGTCCGGATGTACGCGGGCGGGCGCTGGCAGGACACCCGGCTCCACCGGCGCACCGACCTGCCCCCCGGCGACACCCTCACCGGCCCGGCGATCATCGCCGACGAGGATGCGACCACGGTCCTCGACCCCGGCTGGCAGGCGGCCATGGGCGAGCGCGGCCACCTGCTGCTGACCCGCGTACGGGAGCGACGCGGCCGGACCGCCGTGGGCACGGAGGCCGACCCGGTGCTGCTGGAGGTCTTCAACAGCCTCTTCATGGCCATCGCCGAGCAGATGGGCGTCCGCCTGGAGAACACCGCACACTCCGTCAACATCAAGGAGCGCCTCGACTTCTCCTGCGCGCTCTTCGACGCGGACGGCAATCTGATCGCCAACGCCCCGCACATTCCCGTCCATCTGGGCTCGATGGGGGAGTCCATCAAGGAGGTGCTGCGGCGGCGCGGCGGCGACATGCGGCCGGGTGATGTCTACGCGATCAATGATCCCTACCACGGCGGCACCCACCTTCCGGACGTCACTGTCGTTACCCCCGTCTTTGCAACGGACAGTGACGAGCTGTTGTTCCTGGTCGCCTCGCGCGGCCACCACGCCGAGATCGGCGGCATCACCCCGGGCTCGATGCCCGCCTTCAGCACCACCATCCAGGAGGAGGGCATCCTCTTCGACAACTGGCTGCTGGTGCGCGACGGCGCACTGCGCGAGCGCGAGACCCGCGAACTGCTCGCCTGTGGCCCGTACCCCTCCCGCGCCCCGGACGTCAATATCGCCGATCTGCGCGCCCAGATCGCCGCCAACGAGAAGGGCATCGAGGAACTGCACCGGATGACCGACCAGTTCGGCCTGGAGGTCGTACGCGCCTATATGAGGCACGTCCAGGACAACGCCGAGGAATCGGTGCGGCGGATCATCGCCGGTCTGTCGAACGGCTCCTGCCGCTACGAGACCGACAGCGGGGCGGAGATCCATGTTGCCCTGACCGTCGACCGCGCGTCCCGCAGCGCCGTACTGGACTTCGCCGGCACCTCACCCCAGCAGCCCGGCAACGCCAATGCGCCCAGTTCCGTGGTGATGGCCGCGGTCCTGTACGTCTTCCGCACCCTGGTCGCCGAGGACATCCCGCTCAACAGCGGCTGCCTCAAGCCCGTCGAGGTCCGTATCCCGGAGGGCTCGATGCTCGCCCCCGCCTTCCCGGCGGCCACCGTGGCGGGCAATGTGGAGACCTCCCAGGCGGTCACCGGCGCCCTCTACGCCGCGCTCGGCATCCAGGCCGAGGGCTCGGGCACCATGAACAACCTCACCTTCGGCAACGACCGGGTGCAGTACTACGAGACCGTGGCCAGCGGCTCCGGAGCGGGCGACGGCTTCGACGGCGCGGACGCCGTACAGACCCATATGACCAACTCCCGGCTGACCGACCCCGAGGTACTGGAGTGGCGCTACCCGGTCCGCGTCGACAGCTTCGCCATCCGGCGGGGCAGTGGAGGCAGCGGGCGGTGGCACGGGGGCTGCGGCGTCGAACGCCGACTGCGTTTCCTGGAGCCGATGACGGTGGCCGTGCTGAGCAATCACCGCAGGATCTCGCCCTACGGAATGGCGGGCGGCGCACCGGGCGCGCTGGGCATCAACTCCCTTGAACGCGCGGATGGTTCGCGCGAGGTGCTGAAGGGCTGTGATGCGGCGGATGTGGGGGTGGACGACGTGCTGGTGATGCGTACACCGGGGGGCGGGGGATACGGCCCGGCGGACGGCTAGCTGCTGTGGGGCGTGGTGCCGCTCCTCGTGGTGGGACCCGGTGTCGGGACGCTCCCGCTAGCGGATGCGGGTGAACCGCACCGGCGTCCCCGGTACGGCCTGGGCAGCGGGTGCCAGGCAGCGCTCGGGGACCACGCCGATGACCGGGTAGCCGCCGGTGGTCGGATGGTCGTGGAGGAAGAGCACCGGCAGGCCGTTGGGCGGGACCTGGAGAGCGCCCAGCGGCATGCCCTCGCTGGGGAGTTCGCCGGAGCGGGCGCGTTCCAGGGGCGGGCCCTCGGTGCGCAGGCCGATGCGGTTGCTTGCCGCGGAGACGCGGAAGCGGCCGGTGGTGAGGGTGCGCAGGCCGGTGTCGGTGAACCAGGAGTCGCGCGGGCCGGGGAGGAAGGGGAGGACGAGTTCCGCTGCCGGGCCGGGGTGCGGGACGGCGTCCACGGTGGCGGGCGGGGCGTACGGGCGGCCCAGGGGGAGGACCGTGCCGTCGGTGAGCGGGCCGGGTCCCAGTCCCGAGAGGAGGTCCGTGGCGCGGCTGCCCAGGACCGGTTCGGCGTCGATGCCGCCGGCGAAGGCGAGATACGAGCGCAGGCCGTGGGTGGCGGGTCCGGCATCCAGGACGGCGCCCGCCGGGATGTGTACCGGGGCGCCCCAAGGGGCGGGGCGGCCGTCGACCGTCACCGGGCAGGGGGCGCCGGTGACCGCGAGGGTGGTCGCCGTGCGGACCCGTACGGCGCAGCCCGTCAGGGTCGTCTCCAGGGTGGCGGCCGGCTCGGGGTTGCCCACGAGGCGGTTGGCGAGGCGGTGTGCGGGCTCGTCGAGGGCACCGGACCGGGGCACGCCCAGGTGCGCATGGCCGGGCCGGCCGAGGTCCTGGACGGTGGTGAGCGCTCCGGCCCGTACGACCGAGAGGGCGCGGTCGGTCATCGGGCGGGCTCCTGGGCGTGCGGGCCTGCGGGGTGGTCCTCGGGGACGAAAAGGACGCGGGTGCCGGGGGCGAGCAGGGCCGCCGGTTCGCGGGCGGGGTCCCACAGGACGGTGTCGGTGGTGCCGATCAGCTGCCAGCCACCGGGGGAGGAGCGGGGGTAGACGCCGGTGTACGGGCCCGCGAGCGCGACCGAGCCGACCGGAACCTTGGTGCGGGGGGTCGACCGACGGGGGACGTGCAGTGCGCGGGGCAGTCCGGTGAGATAGCCGAAGCCGGGGGCGAAGCCGCAGAAGGCGACGTGGAAGGTGGTGCCGGAGTGCCGGCGGACGACCTCGTCGGGGGTGACGTCCCACAGGGCGGCCACCTCCGCAAGGTCGGGGCCGTCGTAGCGGACGGGGATCGTGACGGTGGGGCGGTCGCCGGCGGTAGGACGTGGGATGTCCCATGTGGGGAGTTCCGCCAGGAGGCCGCGGGGGTCGGCGAGGCCGTCGAGGAAGACCGTACGAGCGGCCGGCACGATCTCGCGGACCGGCGGCAGGGTGCCGTCGGCGGCGCGGCGCAGCAGCTCGGCGTGCAGCGCCTCGACCTCCTCGGCGCTGTCCAGCTCGATGAGCAGCCCGTGCTCGCCGACGGGCAGCGGCCTCATCCCGCGCTCCGGACCGTGCCCGGGACGGAGTCCGGGACGGAGTGAGGGGCATGGCGTGGGGCAGGGGCCGTCGCAAAACTGCGGAGGTGTACGCCGGCCGCGGTCAGTTCGGCGCGCACGCGCCGGCCGAGTCCGGCGGCGCCGGGGGTGTCCCCGTGCAGGCAGAGCGAGCGGGCCGTGATCGGGATCCGGCGGCCGTCGATCGCGGTGACGGTGTGGTCGCGGGCCATGCCGAGGGCGCGCTTGACGACCTCGTCCGGGTCGTGGATCACCGCGCCCGGCTCGCGGCGCGGGACCAGGGTGCCCTCTGCGGTGTACGCGCGGTCGGCGAATGCCTCGCCGACGACCGGGAGCCCGGCGGCCGCGGCGGCTTGGTGCAGCCGGGAGCCGGGGAGGCCGAGGACGGGCAGGGCGCCGCCCGCGGCGCGGATGCCGGCGATGACGGCGGCGGCCTGTTCCTCGTCGTGGACACAGCGGTTGTAGAGCGCGCCGTGCGGTTTGACGTAGCCGACGCGGGCACCGGCGCCGCGCGCGAAGACCTCCAACGCGCCGATCTGGTAGGTGATTTCGTCGGCCAGCTCGTCCGGCGGTACCTCCATCGCCCGGCGGCCGAAGCCGGCCAGATCGCGGTAGGAGACCTGGGCGCCGATGACCACCCCGCGCTCGGCGGCCAGCTCGCACACCCGGCGCATGGTGGACGGGTCGCCGGCATGGAAGCCGCAGGCGACGTTCGCGCTGGTGACGACGGACAGCAGGGCGTCGTCGTCGGTGAGCTGCCAGCGGCCGAAGCCTTCCCCGAGGTCGGCGTTGAGGTCGATGAGGGGAGGGGGCGCCGACTCGCTCATGTCTGTCCGTTCCGGGGTGCGCGCACGTGCAGGGGCGCCGGCCAACGTACTGGATCGTTGAACGATCCGACAAGAGGTGTGTTGTCACGTTCTCCCATCTGGGATTGACTTCCGCCAAGGCGGCACGGCACGACAGGGCACGACACGACAGCGGACGGACGGCGGGGAGCACCAATGGCCGGCGGAGTGGCGAAGAACGATCAGCGGCGGCTGGCCGAGGTCTCGGGTCTGGAGTCGGACCGGGCCCTGCTCGGGCGCTCCAGCACCGCCGAGCGGGTCGCCGACATCCTGCGGGACCGGATCACCGAGGGCTATTTCCCGCCCGGCGCCCGGCTGTCGGAGGAGAGCATCGGCGGCGCGCTGGGCGTCTCGCGCAACACGCTGCGGGAGGCGTTCCGGCTGCTCACGCACGAGCGGCTGCTGGAGCACCGGCTCAACCGCGGGGTGTTCGTGCGGGTCGTGACGGTCGAGGACCTGGACGACATCTTCCGGGTGCGCATGATCGTCGAGAGCGCGGCGGTGCGCGGGCTGGGGCAGGGTCCGTACGAGACCGGGGTGCGCGAGGCGATCGAGGCCATCGACGCGGCGGTGCGGGCCGGTGAGCAGGCCGCCACGGAGCGCGCCTGGGAGGACCTGTCGACCGCCAACCTCCGCTTTCATCAGGCGATCGTCGCCCTGGCGGGCAGCCCGCGCACCGATGAGCTGATGCGCGGGGTGCTGGCCGAACTCCGGCTGGTCTTCCACGTCATGGACGATCCGCAGCGCTTCTACGCCCCGTATCTGGTCCGCAACCGGCAGATCGCGGACACGCTGCTGGCGGGCGATGCCGCCGGGGCCGAGCGGCTGCTGCTGGCCTATCTGGAGGACTCGCGCGGCCAGTTGTCGGGGGCGTACGCCCAGCGCATCGCGGAGGGGTGAGGCACGCCCGGAGTTCGCCCCCGCCGACCCCTTGTCGGATCGTTGAACAATCGCCTAACCTCCTCGGCATTCCCCTCACGGTCCGTGGGGTCCCTGTACGCGGAAGGCGGGCCCATGATTGTGCTCCTCGGCGTGCTCGTGGTGGTGGTCGGCTTCGCCACGAAACGCAACCCCCTCCTGGTCGTGGGGGTGGCCGGTATCCTCACGGGCTTCCTCGGCGGGCTGTCGCCCGGCAAGGTCCTGGCCGCCTTCGGCGACGGCTTCGCCAACAGCCGGGCGGTGACGATCTTCGCCATCACCCTCCCGGTCATCGGCCTCCTGGAGCGTTACGGCCTCCAGGAACAGGCCCGTAACCTCATCGCCCGGTTCGCCAGGCTGACCACCGGGCGCTTCCTCGCCCTCTACCTGGGCCTGCGGCAGATCGGCGCGGCGGTCGGCCTGACCAATGTCTTCGGCCCCGCCCAGACCGTCCGTCCGCTCGCCGTACCGATGGCCGAGGGCGCCGCCGAGCGGAAACACGGCCAACTCCCGGACCGGGCACGGGAGAAGCTCAGGTCGTTCGCCGCCAGCGCGGACAACGTCGGCCTGTTCTTCGGCGAGGACATCTTCCTGGCCGTCGGCTCGATCCTGCTGATCACCGGATTCGTCAACACCACCTACGGCACCCACCTCGAGCCGCTGCACCTCGCGCTGTGGGCGATCCCGACCGCCGTGTGCGCCTTTGTCGTCCACGGCTGGCGGCTGCTGCGCCTGGACCGACAGCTGGAGCGCGAACTGCGCACCGCCAACGCCGAATCCGCCGTGGTGGAGGCCGCCCAGTGATCAAGGCAGAGTGGTTCTACTGGCTGGTCGGCCTCAGCTTCCTGGTGATGGCCGCCCAGATGTTCACCGACCGCACCAACCCCAAGCGGTTCGGCACCGGCGCCTTCTGGGGCCTGATCGGCGCCGGATTCATCTACAGCAGCTGGGTCGCCGCCAAGCAGGCGCCGGCCGCGCCGCTGGGCGTCGCGGTGCTGGTCATGGCCGCTCTGGCGGGTTTCGGCTGCACCGGGCGCGGCATCCCGCGCACCACCACCCCCGAACAGCGCGTCGCCAGCGCCGCCAGGCTCGGCAACAAGCTCTTCGTCCCCGCACTCACCATCCCGGTCGTCGCGCTGGCCTGCGCCATCGGCGTCAAGCACCTTTCCTTCGGGGGCGAACCGGTCCTCCAGGAGGGCAGCGAGACCATCCTGGGCCTGGGCCTCGGCGCCGTCGTCGCCCTGGTCGTCGGCATGATCATGCTGCGCGAGAAGCGGATAGCGGTGCCCGTACGGTCGGGCCGCTCCCTGCTGGAGGCGATGGGCTGGGCGATGCTGCTGCCGCAGATGCTGGCCACGCTGGGCGCCATCTTCCAGGTCTCCGGCGTCGGCACCCAGGTGGGCAAGCTCGCGGCCGGCGTGCTGCCCAAGGACTCCCTCTACGTCGCGGTCATCGTCTACTGCGTGGGGATGTTCCTGTTCACCACCATCATGGGCAACGCCTTCGCCGCCTTCCCGGTGATGACCGCCGCCGTCGGCTGGCCCGTCCTGGTCGGCCACTTCGACGGCAACCCCGCCGCCGTCCTGGCCATCGGCATGCTGGCCGGATTCTGCGGCACCCTCGTGACCCCCATGGCCGCCAACTACAACCTCGTCCCGGCGGCCCTGCTGGAACTGAAGGACCAGTACGGGCCCATCAAGGCCCAGCTGCCCACCGCGGGCGTGCTGCTCGGCTGCAACATCGTCCTCATGTCCCTGTTCGCCTTCTGAGCCCGTCGGGGCACCGCATGACGAGGAGCTCCGTATGACCCGGGTGCTGCTGACCGGATTCGAGCCCTTCGACGGGGAAGCGACCAACCCCTCCTGGCAGGCGGTACGCGCCGCCGCCGACGGGGCGCCGGCCGGCCTCGAGATGACCGCCGTGGAACTGCCCTGCGTCTACGGAGCCGCGCTGACCGCGCTGCGCACCGCGATCGCGGACACCCGCCCCGAGATCGTGGTGTGCGTCGGCCAGGCGGGCGGCCGCCCCGACATCACCGTCGAACGCGTCGCCATCAACATCGACGACGCCCGGATCCCGGATGCCGCGGGCGCCGAACCGGTCGACGAGGCGATCGTCCCCGGCGGACCCGCGGCGTACTTCTCCACCCTGCCGATCAAGGCGTGCGTGGCGGCGGTCCGCGCCGCGGGGCTGCCCGCCTCGGTGTCCAACACCGCGGGCACCTTCGTCTGCAACCACGTCTTCTACGGGCTCGCCCATCTCCTCGCCACCGAACTGCCCGGCGTACGGGGCGGCTTTGTGCACGTCCCGTACGCACCGGAGCAGGTCGTCGACCGGGCCCAGCCGTCACTGTCCGTCGCTTCGGTGGCACGGGCGCTGCGGGAGATCGCGGCGACGGCCGCCCGTGTCCGTACCGACCTCCGGGTGGCGGAGGGGGCCACGCACTGAGGGCGGGGCGGGGCGCGGAATGCGGCCACCGTAGACTGACCCGCCGGCCGGCCGGCGGGTCGGTCAAGGAGCCCGGTGGCGGTTCCACCAGCGGGTCCTTCGCGGTGCGAACCGCGCCGTTTCGTCCGTTGTCAGTGCGAGCGCCTACTCTGTGCGACGTGACTTTTCCCGCCTCGGGGGCCGCTGCGCCCCAGCTCAACGGGCCGAACCGGCCCGCGCCGGGCCCGGCCGCCGACGAAGGCCTGGCCCGTCGGCTGCGTGCCCTGGCGTGCACCGCGCCGCTGCACGACCTCGATGCGCGCAAGGCGAACCTCGCGGGCGAGTACGGCGTCTATGCGATGGCGGAGGTGGCGCTCGCCGTCATCGACCTCGTCACCCTCAACATGGACTTCGACACCGGCGCCGATCATGAAGAGATAGTGGCGAAGGTGCTCCCGCGGGTCGCCGCCCAGGCCCCCCGCCGCCCCCAGGGCGAGCACGAGCGGGTCGCCCGCTGGGTGCTGGAGAACCTGATCAACGTCGGCAGCGTGGACCGCGGCTTCCGGGCCGTCTACGGCACCTTCACCACCGACGGCGAGTACGTCCGGCGCGACTACGACTTCAAGCTGATCGAGGAGGTGCCGGGCCCCGGCGGCACGGTCTATCTCCGGGCCACCGACGAAGCGGTCAACGTCCTGGTCGGCGCGCTCGACACGGACGTCACCAGCGCCCAGATCGCCGCCGAGGTCAAGCTCGAGGTGCTGATCAACCGGGGCCGGCTGGCCGACGCCCAGCTCGCCGCCGAGCAGGCCCGCTACCGCACCGTGCAGTACGCCGAGACCCTGCGCAAAACCCTCGACGCCACCCGGCGCAACGTCCGCGCGGTCGACTGGCTGCAGACCGTCCCGGACATGATCGCCGAGGCACTGGACCACGTCGCGGACCGCTACCGCCACGAGAACGCCATCCTCACCAACATCCGCAAGACCCGCGACGAGGCCGAGGCGGTCGACCAGAAGACCGGCGAGCACAAGCGGCGCGCCGCCGAGCTCGTCGACATCGTCAAGGACTGCATCCGCCGGCACACCCAGCTCCAGTCCCGGCTGCTGGAGGCCGGCCCGCTCTTCCGCGCCGAACAGGACCGGCAGGCCTTCGCCGCCCCCACCGCCCGCTCCGGCCTCGACCTCTACGGCCAGCTGGTCGCCCCGCTGCTGCCGCTGCCCGCCGAGCGGGCCATCCGCGTCACCGATGCCTTCTTCGCCCACGGGACGGGCCTGCGCACCCCCTCGGCGGTCCGCGTCGGCGATCTCGTCGAGGTGCTGCTCACCCCGCCCCTGGAGCGCGAGCATCTCGGCGCCGAGATGCCCGAGCCCGATCTGGTGGCCACGCCCGACGACAGCCGCTTCAGCGAGGAGCAGCTGGACGCCGCGATGGAACTGCTCGACCTGCCCGCCGACGCGCCCCGCCGGCTCTCCGGGCTGCTGGCCGACGCCCGCCGCAAGGATCCCGAACTCCCGTACCTCGTTGCACTGTTGGCGGTGCACGCGGCCAGCCCGCCGGTCGGCACGGCCTACCGCCAGGGCGAGTCGCAGCTGCTCTTCGCCGTCGACGACGGCACGGAGCTGACCGACCCCGAGTTCGGCGGCGCCGACCTGATCGTCGGCACGGCGCTGCTGGACGCGGCCGGGATGGCCGCCGGCCGCTCGGAGGTGGCCTGATGCCCCCGAGGCCGATGCCCCCGAGGCCGATGCCCCCGCGGCCGACGTCCCCAAGGGCGACGTCCCCGCGCCGACAGATACCGCAGCCGCTCACCCGCCCGGCCGTCCGGAACCCGCACAAGGAGCTTGCACCGTGACCGAGTACGCCGCCGCCGACCCGGTGGTGCCCGAGCCCGTGGGCGAAGCCGCGTCCTGGGGCGCGCCCGCGGACGAGACGCCGGCCGTCACCGCCCCCGCGCCGCTGAGCCCGGCCGACGCCGCGGACGCCGCCCGCCTGGTCTCCTTCGGACTCCAGCCCAAGCTGCTGCCCGCCCGCGACGTCGAGTACGCCGAGCTGCTGCGCCGCTACCGCGACGAACCCGCCTTCGCCCGGCTCGCCGACGCCGTCGCCACCGGACTCGGCCTGATCGTCCTGGAGGTCTCCACCCGCGCCGGGATGGCCGTCACCGCCGCCGAGGACTCCCTCTTCGCCGTCCGGATGGGCGACTACGCCCGGCGCGCCTCCGCCGACTCCGCCGACCGCTTCCTGCACGGCCTGGCCCATCTCGCCGTCGCCGCGCTCGCCTTCCCCCGCCCCGAGGACCTCGCCGACGACGGCTACATCGGCCGGATCACCGTCAACGGCGTCGACGCCTTCGTACGGCAGGCCTGCCGCCGCCTGGAGGAGCGCGCCGAGCAGGACGGCGAGAACACCGACCCGGTCAGCGACGCCCCCGGCCTGGAGTCGGCCTGGCGGGTCTACGCCCGGCGCAGCGCGACCGGCGCCACCAAGGACGCCCGGCGGCTGGCCGGGTCGACCACCGGCATCATCGCCAAGGCCGTCACCTTCCTCGTCGACTCCGGGTTTCTCCAGCGCACCGGCGACGACGCCGGAGGCGCCTACCGCACCACCGCCCGCTACCAGCTCCAGGTCCGCGACATGGCCGGCAGCGCCGCCATGGCCGAGCTCCTGGAACTGGGGGTGGTCCCCGTCGCCGACGGCAGCGGCTCCCTGCTGCCCGGCGAGGACACCGACGACCTCGACCTGGTCTCCGACGCGGGACTGCCCTTCCACTCCGGCTGACCGGCCCCGTTCCGCCCGCCCGACCCGCCCTTCCCGACACCACAACGAGAGTCCGCCATGTACGAGCTGTCCCGGGTCCGCCTCTACTCCATCGGGCCCGCCGGTGCGCGCTACGCCGACACCGTGCTGGACCTGCGCGGAGTCGGCGCGCCCGTGCCCCGACCGGCCCCGGCCCAGGCGGACTTCTTCGAGGACGAACCGGTCGGCCCGCCGCGCCGCCCGGCCCCGGCCGGCGTGCTCTTCCTGGAGAACGGCGGCGGCAAGTCCGTACTGCTCAAGCTGATCTTCTCGGTGATGCTGCCCGGCCACCGCAACACCCTGGGCGGCGCCAGCTCCGGCGTTCTGCGCAAATTCCTGCTCGCCGACGACTGCGGCCATGTCGCCCTGGAGTGGCAGCACGTCCTCACCGGCGAGAGCATCGTCGTCGGCAAGGTCAGCGAATGGCGCGGCCGCCAGGTCTCCAACGACCCCCGCAAGTTCGCCGAGGCCTGGTACAGCTTCCGGCCGGGCCCCGGGATGAGCCTGGACTCCCTCCCGGTGGCCGAGGCCACCATCGTGCGGCCCCGCCAGGAGCACGGCGAGGGGTCCTCCGGGGCCCAGGGCCGCCGCCGCACGATGAAGGGCTTCCGCGACGTCCTCACCGAGGCCGGGAAGAACTACCCGAATCTGGACGTGGTGTGGGAGGAGATCCACGAGCGCTGGAACGAGCACCTGGGCGTCCTCGGCCTGGACCCGGAGCTGTTCCGCTACCAGCGGGAGATGAACGCCGACGAGGGCGAGGCGGCCGGCCTGTTCGCCGTCAAGAACGACTCCGACTTCACCGACCTGCTGCTGCGCGCCGTCACCGACACCCGCGACACCGACGGCCTCGCCGACCTCGTCCACGGCTTTGCGCACAAGCTCGGCCGGCGCGCCGAGCTGACCGCCGAGCGGGACTTCACCGCCGGGTCGCTGGACCTGCTGTCGCGGATCGCCGAGGCCGCCGAGCAGCGCGAACGGGCCCGCGAGGTGCATGCGGGGGCCGAGCGCCGCACCCGCGGCCTCGCCCAGCGGCTGCACGCACGCGGCACCGAGGAGCGCGGCCGCGCCGCCGAGCTGGCCGAACAGCTCGCCGCCGCGGCGCACCGCGTCACCGACGCCGAGCGCACCCGCGAGCGCCGCTCCCTGGTCTCCGCCGAGCTGGCCTACCGCCACGCCTCGCTGGCCCTGGCCGCCGCCGAGAAGGGCGCCGCCGCCCAGCGCCGCGAGCTGAACGACGCCCGTACGCTGCACAGCGCCTGGCAGGCCGCCGAGATCGCGCTGCGGCACCGCGCCGCGGCCGACCGCTCCGCGCGGGTCGCCGTCGCCATCCGCGAGGCCGAGCGCGACGCCGCTCCGGCGCTCGCCGCCCGCGCCACCGCCGCCACCGACCTCGTCCGCGCGCTGCACTCCGCCGCCGAGGCGGGCGAGCGGATCGCCAACGAGGAGGAGGAGCGCTCCGCCGCCCTCCAGGAGGCCGGCGAATCCGCGCACCGCGATGCGACCGCCGCCGCCACCCACGCCCAGCGCGCCCGCAGCGAGGCCGATCACCTCAAGCAGCGCCTCGCCGAGGTCGCCCAGGAGACCGCCGAGGCCGTCCGGGCCGGCTGGCTGGACGACTCCGCCCCGGACGCCGACCCGGCCCGCGCCGCGCTCGCCGCCTCCGACGCCGAGAAGACCGAGGTGGCGGCCTGGGACGCGGCCCGCGAAGCCGCCCGGCAGGCCACCGACCGGGCTCGCGAGGCCGCCGCCCGGCACTCCGCCGCGGAGCTGGCGGCGGCCCGCGCCGAGGATGCCGCGCAGGCCGCGGAGCGCGCGTACGACGCCGAGCGCCGCGCCGCCGAGTCGATCGGGTCCGAGCGGCGGCTGGCCGATCTCCTCGGACTCCCCGAGGCCGCCTCCGTGGCGCTGCCCGGCCCCCGTACGGCCGTCGCCGGTACGGACGGGAACGCTCCCGTCGCCGGGCAGCTCACCGCCGAGGAGCTGGACCGCAGTGCCGAGGCGCTGCGCGAACTGCTCGAGGACGGCGTGGCCGCGGCCGAGCGGCAGCTGTTCGACCTGCGCACGGCCGCCGCCGACGACTCCCGGATCCTTGGCGCACTGGGCGACGGCGGGCTGCTGCCGCCGGGGCCCGATGTGCTCGCGGCCGTGGAATACCTGGGTGAGCACGGCGTGCCCGCGCTGCCCGGCTGGCGCTATCTCGCCCAGTCCGTCGACCCCGCCGACCACGCCCGGGTGCTGGCCGCCCGCCCAGAGCTGGTCGACGGCGTGATCATCACCGATCCCGACACCCACGCACGGGCCCGCGACGTCCTCGCGCAGGCCGCGCTGCTGCCCCGCTCCGCGGTCGCGGTCGGCACCGCCGCCGCGCTGCTCGCGCCCACCCCCGCCCCCGACGGCCGGGACAGTGGCGTCTTCCTCGTCCCGCCGAACCCGGCGATGCACGACGAGTCGGCGGCGGACGAGGAGCGGCAGGCGCTGCGCGCCCGCGCGGCCGAGCGCGACGAGGAGATCCGCGGGCTCGCCGCCCGGCTCGCCGGGGACCGCGCGCTGGCCGCCCGACTCGCCTCATGGCGTACGGGATGCCCGGACGGGCGGCTCGCCGAGCTGGCCGCCGCCGCGGAGCGGACCCGTACGGACGCCGACGAGGCCGCGGCCGAGCTGGCCGAGGCCCGTACGGTCCGTGCCGAGGCCGACGAGGTCGCCGCGGAGGCCGTCGGGGTGCGCGACGAACGCCAGGAGACCGCGCAGCGTGCCCGCCGGGCCGCCGACCTGCTGGCCGGGCTCGCCCACCGGCTGCGCGAGCGCGCCGCCTGGCAGTCACGGCTGCGCGAACTCGCCGATGAGACGGCCGAGTTCGAGGCCCGTGCCGAGGAGTGCGTGGACCGCGCGCGATCCGCCGACGAGGAACGCCGGGCCGCCCAGCGTGCCGCCGACGACGCCCGCCGCACCGCCCGCGCGCTGCGTGCCGAGCGTGCCGAGATCGCCGGCGTACCGGACGACCTGGGTCAGGCCCCCGAGGGTGAGAAGGCGTCCCTGCCCGCGCTGCGCGAGGCCTACCGCGCCGCCTCCCAGCTCTACGAAAAGGTCGGCGTCGGCGCCGACCTGCGCGCCGAGCAGGCCCGCGCGGAGGGCGACGAGTCCGCCGCTCTGGCCGAGCTGAACCGTCTCACCAACAAGGTCCGCACCCGCGCCGAGGCGCTCCTGCAGAGCCCGGACGCCGCCGACGGCCCGTCCCGCCAGGCAGCCGCGGGCCGCGCCGAATCGTTGGTGCAGATGCTGGAGAGCCGCGCCTCGACCGCCAGCGAACAGCTCGGCCGACTGCGCGGCGAGGCCGAGCGGCTGGCGCCCGGCGACGGCGAGGCGCACACCGAGCTGCCGGACGAGCTGGTCCCCGAGGACGCCGACCGCGCCAAGGCCCTGCTGCGCACCGCCAACGGCGAACTGGGCACCGCCAACGAGGCGTTGGCGGCCGCCCGCGACCGGCACGAGGACCTGCTGCGCGGCCACCGCGCCGCCGAGGACGCGGCCGGCGGCTTCGACGAGACCGCGGCCCTGCTGCGCGATCTGATCCGAGACCACCAGAACACCGAGGGCGCTGCGGAGGCGGCGGGTGCCGAGACCGAGCCGTACGCCGGGCAGTTGGCCGAGGCCCGGCAGGCCGCGGCCGAGTCCCGCCGCTCGCTGCGGGGCTGCGCCGCCGACCTCTCCGCCGCCGACGCCGCGGTCCGCGAGGCCTCCGACATCCTCGTACGGCACGCCAACTCCACCCGCTACGAGCAGGTCCGCACCCCCGCCCGCCAGCAGATCCGCGAGCTGCCCGCCGCGGCCCTGCCCGACCACGCCGTCAAGTGGGCCCAGGCCTTCGCGCCCCGGCTGCGGGTGCTCACCGACGAGCTGGCGCAGCTGGAGCGCAACCGCGGCTCCATCGTCGACCGGCTGCGTGGCCTGGTGGAGTCGTCGCTGACGACGCTGCGCTCGGCCCAGCGGCTGTCCCGGCTGCCCGAGGGGCTGGGGGAGTGGTCGGGGCAGGAGTTCCTGCGGATCCGCTTCGAGGACCCCGATCAGGCCACGCTCACCGAGCGGCTGGGCGAGGTCATCGACGAGGCGACCCGCTCGGCCGTCAAGAAGAACAGCGATCTGCGCCGGGACGGGATGTCCCTGCTGCTGCGCGGGGTCGGCGCGGCGCTGCTGCCGCGCGGCGTGGCCGTGGAGATCCTCAAGCCGGACGCGGTGCTGCGCGCCGAGCGGGTGCCCGTCGGCCAGATGGGCGATGTCTTCTCCGGCGGCCAGCTGCTGACCGCCGCCATCGCCCTGTACTGCACGATGGCGGCGCTGCGCAGCAACGACCGGGGCCGCGACAAGCAGCGGCACGCCGGCACGCTGTTCCTCGACAACCCCATCGGCCGCGCCAACGCCACCTATCTGCTGGAGCTCCAGCGGGCGGTGGCCGACGCCCTGGGCGTCCAGCTGCTCTATACGACCGGGCTCTTCGACACCACCGCGCTCGCCGAGTTCCCGCTGGTCATCCGGCTGCGCAATGACGCGGACCTGCGGGCCGGGCTGAAGTACATCAGCGTCGAGGAGCATCTGCGGCCGGGCCTTCCGCAGCAGGACCCGGCCGGGGAGGCGGTGCACGGCCAGATCACGGCGACCCGGATGTACCGCCGCCCGGAGGATGCGCCGCAGGTACCCGCTCAGCAGGAGACGGGGCCGGAGGACGCTCCGGAGGGATCCGACGGGTGAGGGACCGCTGAGGGGCGGGTCCCTCAGCTGCTGGTCCCTCGGTCGGCGGACCCTCAGAGCACCACGACGGAGCGCAGTACCTCGCCCCGCTGCATCTTGGCGAAGGCCGCCTCGAGGTCACCGAGGCCGACGGTCTCGGTGACAAAGCGGTCCAGGTGGAGCTTGCCGCTCAGATAGAGGTCGATCAGGACCGGGAAGTCGCGGCTGGGCAGGCAGTCGCCGTACCAGGAGGACTTCAGGGCGCCGCCGCGGGAGAACAGGTCGATGAGCGGGAGTTCGATCTGCATCGCGGGGTCGGGGACGCCGACCTGGACGAGGGTTCCGGCAAGGTCGCGCATGTAGAAGGCCTGCCGGTAGGTCTCCGGGCGGCCCACCGCGTCGATCACCACATCGGCGCCGTGGCCGCCGGTGAGCCCGCGTACCGCCTCGACGGGGTCCGTACCACGGGAGTTGACGGTGTCGGTGGCGCCGAACCGCTCGGCCGCGTCCAGCTTCCCGTCGTCGAGGTCGATGGCGATGACGCGCCGGGCGCCGGCCCGGGAGGCGCCGGCGATGGCGGCGTTGCCCACGCCGCCGCAGCCGATGACGGCGACGGTGTCGCCGCTGCCGACGGCCCCGGTGTGGACGGCGGCGCCGTAACCCGCCATCACCCCGCACCCGATGAGCCCGGCCGCCTCAGGACGCGCTGCGGGGTCCACCTTCACCGCCTGCCCGGCCGCGACCAGCGTCTTCTCGGCGAAGGCGCCGATACCCAGGGCCGCGGAGAGCGGGGTGCCGTCCAGGAGGGTCATCGGCTGGGCGGCGTTACGGGAGTCGAAGCAGTACCACGGGCGGCCGCGGCGGCAGGACCGGCACTGGCCGCAGGGCGCCCGCCAGGCGAGGACCACGTAGTCGCCCGGGGCCAGGTCCGTCACGCCGGGGCCGACCGCCTCGATCAGACCCGCCGCCTCGTGGCCGAGCAGATAGGGGAAGTCGTCCCCGATCGCGCCCTCGCGGTAGTGCAGATCGGTGTGGCAGACGCCGCAGGCCTGTACGGCGACCACCACTTCCCCCGGACCGGGATCCGGCACCCGGATCGTCTGCACCTCGGCGGGCGCGCCCTTCTTGACGGCGACGGCGGCGCGGACTTCGTACGGCATGTCTCACTCCTCAACAACGCCCGGACGGCGATCCGTCAGCGTGGCGGCGGTGTCGCCCCAAAGTTGCTTATGGCGCGATGCGTTGCGCCATGGGAGACATGCTGGAAGTCCGCCAGGGATCCGTCAAGAGGTGTTTTTCCGCTGCCGGACCGGGATCGGACCGGGGTCCGCCCCGGTTGCCCGACCGGCCTCCGGCTGCTCTCCGCCCGTTGTCCGACCGCTGTCCGGCCGACCTGGCCGGTCACCCCGCGTACCCCATCCGGCGGGAGAGATCGGCGGCCGCCTTCGCCGACCGCTCCGCCAGCTCCGGGAGCAGGGCACGCTCCATCCGGTACGCCGGTCCCGAGACGCCGATCGCCCCGATCACCCCGCCGTCGTGCGCCCGCACCGGCGCCGCCACCGCATTCAGCCCGATCTCCAACTCCTCGGTGGAACGGGCGAATCCGTCCTCGAACGCGGCCGTCAGCTGTGTGCGCAGCCCGGCCGGTGTGGTCAGGGTGTTCTCGGTGAAACGGGCCAGCTTGCGGGTCACCAGCGCCTCCTGGCGGTCCCGCGGCAGATGCGCCAGCAGCACCTTGCCGCTGGCGGTGGCGTGCAGCGGGGTGCGGCGGCCCAGCCAGTTGTAGGCGGTCACCGCGGCGGCGCCCCGGGCCTGCATGATGTTGACCGCCGCATCGCCGTCCAGCACCGCGATGTTGGCGGTCTCCCCGGTGTCGTCGGCCAGCGCCCGGCACACCGGCTGGCCCTCCTGTGAGATGTCCAGCCGGATCGCCGCCGCGCCGGCCAGCCGCAGCACCCCGGCGCCCAGGAAGTATTTCCCGCGCTCCTTCTCCTGCCCCACCAGCCCGCGGTTCTCCAGCACCCCGAGGATCCGGAACGCGGTCGACTTGTGGACGCCCAGCTCCTCGGAGATCTCGGTCACCCCGGCCTCGCCCAGCCGGGCCAGGATCTCCAGCACGCTCACCGCGCGGTCCACGGACTGGACGGAGCCCGCCCCGCCGCGCCGCTCCTCGGGCCGTTCCTCCGCAGTCTCGCCCGACGTGCTCGCTGTCTTCGCCGTATTCGATGAATGAGACGTGTGCGACGTGTTCGACATGGGTGTTTGCGTCACCGCCCGTTGGCCGGCCGGGGTGCGTACCAGGGCGGTTGTCCGGATCTCCGGAAAGCCCTTGACGGCCCGCCCCCCGACTTGGATTCTGTTGCGCATCGCGCTCTGCGATGCGTTATTCAAAACGCCATGATACCGATCAGCGCGAGGGGGGCCAGATGATTCCCGTCTGCCGCATCGAGGACCTGCCCGAGGGCGAGTCCGTACGGATCGACATCGACGACACCACACCGGCGATCGCCGTCTTCCACGCCGAGGGCGGTTTCTACGCCGTCGACGACACCTGCAGTCATCAGGACGCCTCGCTCTCCGAGGGCTGGGTCGAGGGCTGTTTCGTCGAATGCCCGCTGCATGCGGCGCTGTTCGACCTGCGCACCGGAGCGCCGACCTGTCTGCCCGCCCGCCGGCCCGTGCGCACCCACGAGGTCAGCGTCGTGGACGGAATGATCCATGTCCGGCCCGCCGTACGGGAGGAGGCGGTGGCGTAACCCGCGTGATCCCCGCCGCGCTCAGGCGGCCGCGCGGTCGATCCGGGACGGCTCGTCCCGTGTCTTCCGCGCCGCCGCCCGGCGCGCCCGCCGCCGCTCGCGGCGCAACTCCCGTGCCGTACTGCTGGGTTGGGACTGTACGCCGTGCCGTTGTACCCACACCTGCCGGGTCACCCACACATCCAGCACCGCCCAGGTCGCTACCACAGTGCTGCCGACCGTGCTGAGCACGGCAGGAAAGGCAAGCCACGAACCCGCCAGTGTGCTCAAGAACGCCACCATGGCCTGAATCAGCGTGATCGCGACGATGATGACGGCGCGGACCGCGGCCGTACGCACCGGTTCCGCCATCCGGCGCCGGGGCGCCGGCTCCTCCTGCCACAAGGGGCGCCTGCCGGTGTCCATGAAAGCGTCACACTCCCCGCACTCTCCCCGCCTGTCCGACTCCTCGGTGGCTGCCCGGATTGCGCCGGATACATGCCCCTGGTGCCGCACCCCGTCCTCCCTTATGGTCACGCACCGTTCCGGCGAGGTGTTCCCGGGGGTAGTAGATATCCGGCCAACCGCCAAACCCGTCGACCGGACATCCTTGGATGCCCAAGAGCCCCGGTCACGGCCATGTTGTCCGCGTATCGGCGGACAACTCATGCCGCCCCCGTCGCGCCCCACTTCCCCAACGCCCGGACATGCCGTCGAGTTGGTCACCCGTCAGTAGTAGGCTCACGCCGTTTGTTGACGGAACACCACCCCCGTGCGCCGGGGTTGACGTAGGGGAGGCCATGCGCTTTCGCGGGAAGTCGATCCGCCGGAAGATCGTGGCGTTGCTGCTCGTACCGCTGGTGTCCCTGACGGCCATGTGGACGTTCGCGACGTACATCACCGGGCGCGAGGCCAACCAGCTGCTCGATGTCGCCAACGTCATGCAGAAGATCGGCTATCCGGCCGAGGACGTCGTCCAGGCCCTCCAGCGCGAGCGCCGCCAGAGCCTGCTGTATCTCGCGGACCGGCGCGGCGCCGATGCGCTCACCCAGCTCCACGAGCAGGCGCGGGCCACCGACGCGGCCATCGCCCGGCTCCGGGGCAATGCCCAGGACGCCGATGTGCTCGACGAACTGCACGGCGATGTCGCGAGCCGGGCGCAGACCCTCGTCAAGGTGCTGGCCGGACTCCCCGACCTGCGCAAACAGGTGGAGAACAACACCGTCAGCCGCGACGAGACCCTGGAGGCGTACAACTCCATGGTCGACCCCGACTACGACTTCCTCGCCTCCCTCCACGGCCTGCAGAGCGTGCACCTGGACAAGCAGGCCCGCGCGCTGGTGCAGGTCACCCGTGCCCGCGAGGCCTTCTCCCGCGAGGACGCGCTGATGTCCGCGGTGCTCGCCTCCGGCAGCATGAGCAGGCGCGATCTGCGTATGCTCGCCGACCGGATCGCCGAGCGCCGGATCCTGTACGGCACCAGCCTCACCCTCCTGCCCGTCAAGGACCGCGGCATCTACGAGGACTACTGGCGCTCGGCCAGGGCGCGCGAGGTGTCCTCGTACGAGGACACGGCGATCGCGGCCGGCGCGCAGCGGGCGCCGCAGGCCGTCAACGCCGAGCGCTGGAACACCGCCGCGGACAAGGTGCTCGACGACCTCACCCGGATGGGCAAGGACGCCGGCGACCGCTATGAGCAGCGGGTCGAGCCGTTCGCCACCAGGGTCGTCGTCAAGGCCGCCATCGCCGGGGTCCTCGGCTTTGTCGCGCTGCTGGTGTCGGTCATCGTCTCGTTCCGTATCGGACGCCGGCACGTCAAGGACCTGACCCGGCTGCGCAAGGCCGCGCACGAGGTCTCCGGCGTACGCCTGCCCAGCGTGATGCGCCGGCTCGCGGCCGGTGAGCAGGTCGATGTGGAGACCGAGTCGCCCCGGCTCGAATTCGGCCCGGACGAGACCGGCCAGGTCGGCCAGGCGCTCAACACCCTCCAGCGGGCCGCCGTCGAGGCCGCCGTCAAGCAGGCGGACATGCGCCGCGGCGTCTCCGAGGTGTTCGTCAACCTCGCCCGCCGCAGCCAGGTCCTGCTGCACCGGCAGCTGACCCTCCTGGACACGATGGAGAGGCGCACCGAGGACACCGACGAACTCGCCGACCTCTTCCGCCTCGACCACCTCACCACCCGTATGCGACGGCATGCCGAGGGCCTGGTCATCCTCTCCGGCGCGGCCCCCTCCCGGCAGTGGCGCAAGCCCATCCAGCTGATGGACGTGGTGCGCGCGGCGGTTGCCGAGGTCGAGGACTACGAACGGATCGAGGTGCGCCGGCTGCCGCGGCTCGCGGTGGACGGCCCCGCCGTCTCCGACCTCACGCACCTGATCGCCGAACTCCTCGAGAACGCCACCGTCTTCTCGCCGCCGCACACCGCCGTCCAGGTCCTGGGCGAGCGGGTGCCCAACGGCTTCACCCTCGAGATCCACGACCGCGGTCTGGGCATGGCCGCCGATCTCCTCCTGGACGCCAACCTCCGGCTCGCCGAGACCTCCGAGTTCGAGCTGTCCGACACCGACCGGCTCGGCCTGTTCGTGGTCAGCCGGCTCGCCCAGCGCCAGGGCGTACGGGTCTCCCTGCAGACTTCGCCGTACGGCGGCACCACCGCCGTGGTCTTCATCCCCGGCGCGATCCTGACCGAGACCGCCGACGGCGGCCGTGAGGACACCGGACCGGAGGCGCTGGGCCCGGCGGACCGCATCGGCAATGAACTGGAGCACGCCGCGGGGAAGTTGGCCGCGCTCTCCCAGGGGCCGGCGGCGCTGCCGGGGGGCCGTACCCCGCGCGTCCTCGACGGCCCGGTCGAGCTCGAGGCGCCGCTCGGACGGGACGGGTGGGGCCCCCTGGACGACGGCGAGGACAGCGTCTTCCGTGCCCGGGAACGCGGCCGCGAGCGGCGGGGACCGTCTGCCCGGCCGACCGGACCGACCGCCTCCCCGGCCGCACCGCCCCCCGTCGCGCCGGTCCCGGCCGGCGAGCAGCATCAGCAGATCCGCGACCAGGCGCCCGGCGGCGGCCCCGCGCCGCTGCCGCGCCGCCGCAGGCCGCCGGTTCTGGTCTCCGACCACGGGCGGACGGTCGACGGCGGTGAGGCGCGCGGCGGCGAGACGCGCGGGGACGACGCGCGCGGGGACAGCACACGGGGGGACGACGCGCGCCGGGCCGACACGCAGGGCAGGTCCTCCGCCGAGCGGCCGGACCCGGAGCGGCGCGGCCCCCGGCGGCCCGAACCCGCCGAGGAGGCGCCCGCGGGAGACACCCCCGACGCCCCCGCGGGAACCGCCCCGGCCGCCCCCGCCAGGCTGACGCCGGGCGGGCTGCCCCGCCGCGTACGCCAGGCCAGCCTCGCCCCGCAGCTCAAGAAGGATCCCGCCCGGCAGGACGGCGAACGCCGGGCCGAGGAGCCCGCGGACGACCGCGACGCCGACGAGATACGGGCCCGGATGGCCTCGCTCCAGCGCGGCTGGCAGCGCGGCCGCCGCGACAACGAGGACACCGCGTCCGGGGACCGGCCCGACGACGGCGAGCCGGCCCGCGACGAGGACGCCCACCGCAACCGGCCCGGCCGCGGCACACCCGCACGCGACGGCGACGACGGTGACAGCACGGCACCAGGAACCACAACGGGAGGGGACGGTCCATGACCGCATCGAAGGCAGCAGCGTCCATCGCATCGGCCATCGCATCGGCGTCGGGGAAGGGAGCCGGTGAGCTGAACTGGCTCCTGGACGAGCTGGTGGAGCGGGTCGGCTCGATACGTAAGGCACTGATCCTCTCCAGCGACGGGCTGGCCACCGGCGCCTCCAAGGACCTGACCCGCGAGGACGGCGAGCATCTGGCCGCCGTCGCCTCCGGCTTCCACAGCCTGGCCAAGGGCGTCGGCCGGCACTTCGACGCGGGCCGGGTCCGGCAGACCCTGGTCGAGCTGGACGATGCGTTCCTGTTCGTCAGCGCGGCCGGCGACGGCAGCTGCCTGGCCGTGCTGGCCGACGCCGACTCCGACGTAGGTCTGATCGCCTACGAGATGACGCTGCTGGTCAAGCGCGTCGGTACGCACCTGGGCACCGCGGCCAGGTCCGGGCCGGTCACCTGAACGTCGACGGATCGACGACGGTGACGCCATGAGCGATCAGGACGGCCGCGCCGTACCGGAGCGGGGCGCGGCCCGTTGGTTCGACGACGACGCGGGTCCGGTCGTCCGCCCGTACGCGATGACCCGTGGGCGCACCCGTACGACCGCGGAGGGGCGGCTGGACCTGATCGCGCAGGTGATCGCCGAGAGCCGCGCGGAGCAGGCCGTGGCCGACCAGCTGCTGTCGCCCGAGCATGTCGAGATCGTCGAGCTGAGCCGACGGGCGCCGCTTTCGGTCGCCGAGCTGGCGGCCGAACTCGACCTGCCGGTGGGCGTGGTGCGAGTGCTCATCGGCGATCTGCTGGAGGCGGAGCTGGTACGGGTCACCCGGCCCGTACCGCCGGCCGAGCTGCCGGACGAGAAGGTGCTGCGCGAGGTGATCGACGGTCTGAGGGCGCTGTGACCAGGCCCGTCACCCGTCGTCGTCGGGATTCGTGCGCGGCGGTGGCGGCCACTGGCGCAGCGAGTCGTCCGGATCCAGATCGGCGAGGACCTCGCTGAGCTGGGCGACGACTCGCTGGATCTCGCGGTGGGTGTCGCGCCGCTCGGTGACCACCGCCGCCAGCAGCAGCGCGGTCAGCGCGGTGATCCCGTTGAAGGCCTGCAAAGTGACCATGGTGGTGAACAGGTCGACATGGGCGAACGGCCCGTGCTGCTGGGCAGCGGCGACGATCGCGATCGTGGAGACCAGCAGCGCGCACGGGGCGGCGCCCGCGTGCCGGAAGCGGAACGCGGCCCAGATCAGGAAGGGCGAGACCAGGAAGAGCAGGTTGGTGGAGCTGCTCACGGCCAGCTGGGTGACGGCGAGCGTGCCGATCCCCAGGGCCGCCGCCTCCAGGCACCGCAGGGGGCGGACACGGGCCCGTCGGGGCATCCGGGCCGTGCCGAGGACGAGCAGTACGGGCGTGATCACCAGCACGCCCATCGCGTCACCGGTCCACCACGCCGCCCAAGTCGGCCAGAAGTCGGTGGTCGTCAGCGCCCCGGAGAGCACCAGGGCCCCGGTGCCGACGGTCGCGCTCACCAGCATCCCGGTCAGCGCACCGAGGAACACCAGCGCCACGGCGTCCCGCAGCCGGTCCATCCGTACCCGGAACCCTGCGCTCCGGAGTAGTCGGTAGGAGAGCATCGGAGCGAGGGTGTTGCCGGCGACGATCGCCAGGACCACCGGCAGCGACGGCCCCAGCGTCACATTGACCAGAAAGGCGCCCAGGGCTATTCCCGGCCAGGTCCGGAAGCCCAGGAGGAGCAGGGCCGTCAGCGCGATACCGGTGGGCGGCCACAGCGGGGTGACCTGGCCGCGGACCACTTCCTGCAGCAGCCCCAGTTTGGCGCCGCCGTAATAGACGGCCGCGACGGCGAGGATCCACCCGGCCATGGCGCCGTGCCGGCTCAACCACTCGTTGCGCACCATGGGGAGGCCTCTAGCTGTACGGACCGCCGTTGTGGCGGAGGACGAGCACCGCGGCATCGTCGCGGTGCCCGGTCAGATCGGCCACCGCGATCACCTGGGCGGCCAGGTCGTCGGCGTCCGCGTCGTAGGAGGCGCCGACCAGTTCGGCCACCCGCGCCAGCCCCTGCTCGAGGGGGAAGGTGGGACCTTCCACCACCCCGTCGGTGATCAGGACGAACGCGCCCACCTGGGTCAGGCGCCGGTGGGTGACCGGATAGTGCCGTCCGGGCAGCACGCCCAGCGGCAGTCCGCCCGCGTCGTGGAGGATCTCCGCGCCGTCGGCCGTGCCCCAGACCGCGGGTACATGCCCGGCGCGGGACCCGGCCAGCTCGCCGCTGGCCGGGTCGAAGCGCAGAAAGGTGCAGGTGGCCATCAGGTCCGAGCGCATCGACAGCAGCAGATTGTTGGCCCGGCCCAGCACCTCGCCGGGGTCGGTGGTGGCGCCCGCGACGGCGCGCAGGCCGGTACGGACCTGGCCCATGAAGGCGGCGGCCTCCACGTCATGCCCCTCGACGTCCCCGATGGCGAAGCCGAGCGAGCCGTCCGGCAGCACGAACGCGTCGTACCAGTCGCCCCCGATGTCCAGCCCCGTCCGTGCCGGTACGTACCGGGCCGCGGTCTGCAGACCGGGTACCCCCGGCAGCTCGGGCGGGAGCATATGGCGCTGCAGTTCCACGGCCAGCGCCACCCGGGCCTGCTGCAGCTTGATCCGCTCCATGACCCGGCCGGTCAGGGAGCCGAGGAGGTGCAGCAGCTCTTCGGGCGGTGGTGCCGGGGTGGTGCGGCGCCGGTTCATGCCACGCTCCGCTTCGAAATGGCCGGTTCCGGTCGGCCGACCGCTGCTGGATTCTCACGTTACCGCCGGAGCGCGGGGTTCGCCCGCCCTTGTTGAGCAATACTCAACACCGGGCTACGCTTCCTGCTGAGCAGCTGTCAGTACGAGCAACGAGCACGAGGAGACCGCCGCCATGGCCACGGACGCGACACCGACCCCCTTCGAGCGCCTGGAACTCCAGGTCGGCCCGCACACCTACGACGCCCTCGCGGCGGGCCCGGCCGACGGGGAACTCGTTCTGCTGCTGCACGGCTGGCCCGAGTTCGCCGACTCCTGGAGCGCCGTACTCCCCGCCCTCGGCGCGGCCGGCTACCGTGCCGTCGCCGTCGACCAGCGCGGCTACTCCGCGGGCGCCCGCCCGTCGGCCATCGCCGACTACGCCGTGCCCGAGCTCGTCTCCGACGCCCTCGCCTTCGCCGACTCCCAGGGCGCGGACCGTTTCCACCTGGTCTCGCACGACTGGGGCGGCATGGTCGCCTGGGCCCTGGCCGGCGCCCACCCCGAGCGGCTGAAGTCGCTGTCCGTACTGGCCACCCCGCACCCCGAGGCGCTCAACCGCGCCGCCGCCGGGGACCCCGAACAGCACCACCGGCTGGACTACGTCCGCTTCTTCCGGCAGGACGGCAACGTGGCGGAGTCGGCACTGCTCGCCGACGACGCGGCCCGGCTGCGCGCCGCGTACGGCGGCAAGGTCCCCGCCGCGCTCGTCGAGGCCAATGTCCGCCGGCTCGCCGAGCCGGGCGCGCTGACCGCCACCCTCAACTGGTACCGGGCGCCCGCCGCGGTCATCTCCGTGGCCGCGGGCCGGATCGCCGTCCCCACCCTCTTCCTCTGGGGCAGCGAGGACGTCGCCCTGGGCCGCGGCGCGGCCGAATCGACGGGGGAGTGGGTGGACGGCCCGTACACCTTCGAGGAGATCGCGGGCGCCAGTCACTGGCTGCCCGAAGAGGTCCCGGACGTGGTCACCCCCAAGATCCTCGACCACCTGGGCAAGCACGCCTGACGGGCCGCCGGGCCGGTACACACCGAGATCGTTCCGGCCCGGCCGGTCCCCGTACACTGCGGGCATGTCCGGCAAGCGGGTCACCCGCCTCACCCCCGACCAGCGCAGGGAGCAGCTGGTCGGCATCGGTCTGGAGATGCTCGCCGACCGCTCGCTGGACGAGCTGTCCACCGATGAGGTCGCCCGCCGGGCCGGTATCTCCCGCGGACTGCTCTTCCACTACTTCGACTCCAAACGCGACTTCTTCCGCGCCGTGGTCCGCGCGGCATGCGACCGCTTCATGGCCGCCACCGAACCGGACCCCACCCTGGCCCCCGTCCCGTGGATGCGGTCCTTCATCGCCGGCTTCGTCGCGTACGTCATGGAGCACCGCCAGGTCTATCTCGCGCTGGTCCGGGGCGCCGCCGGAAGCCATCCCGCGGTGACCGACATCCTCGACGAGACCCGCGAGACCCTCGCCCGCCGGGTCCGCGACGGCCAGCGGCGGCTGGGCATGCCCCAGGCCCCCCGGCTGGAGCTCGCCTCCCGGGCCTGGATGGCCTTCGCCGAGGAAGCCGTTGTCAACTGGCCGGCCGGGGACGGCGCGGACCACGACGAACTGTGCGCGTTCGTGGAATCCAGCTTTGTCTGTCTCCTGGGACTGCTCGACCGGCCCGCGGAACTCGCCCAGCGCTGACCCCCCGCCTCAACCGGCCCGCTCCACCGCCCTTTTGGGCCGGTTGGCGGCCTCTGGGAAGTCGCCGTTCCACTTGAGGCGGCACCTCAAGTGCGCGCCGCGCAGCGCACGTTGTACCGTTCCCTGGGCATCTCCTTGCATCCCCTGCATCCCTTGCATCCGCTGTGTCCCCGGCAATTCAGGAGAAGGAATCCATGGCCTTCGGGCGTTCCGAGCGCCGCCGTCGGCCCGCGGCCGTCGACCCGATGACGCTCAAGATCCTCGTCGCGGGCGGCTTCGGCGTGGGCAAGACGACCCTGGTGGGCGCCGTCAGCGAGATCAAACCGCTGCGCACCGAGGAGCGGCTGACCGAGGCGGGGCGGCCGGTCGACGACCTCGACGGGGTGGAGAGCAAGACCACCACCACCGTCGCCATGGACTTCGGCCGCATCACCCTCAACGAGGAACTGGTCCTCTACCTCTTCGGCACCCCGGGCCAGGACCGCTTCTGGTTCCTGTGGGACGAGCTCTCCCGCGGCGCCCTCGGGGCGGTGGTGCTCGCCGACACCCGCCGCCTCGAGGACTGCTTCGCCGCGATCGACTACTTCGAGCGGGGCGGCCTGCCCTTCACGGTCGCCGTCAACTGCTTCGACGACGCCGAGCACTACCCCGCGGCCACGATCCAGGAAGCCCTGGACCTGGACCCCGAGGTGCCGGTGATGCTGTGCGACGCACGGCGCAAGGACTCCGCACGCGAGGTCCTGATCGCCGTCGTCCAGCATGCGATGCACCTCAGCGCCCCTCGGCAGGAGCCCGCGCTTCCCTGACAGGGCGCGGAAGTACGGCCCGTGCCCCGCCGTCCGGGGCACGGGCCGTACGTCTGCGAGCGGCTCGGACGGGAGGCGGGACGTCGGACGTCGGGCCTCGCGCATCGGGCGGCGCACGTCGCACGTCGCACGTCGCACGTCGCACGTCGCACGTCGCACGTCGCACGTCGCACGTCGCGCGTCGCACGTCGGACGTCGGACGTCGGACGTCGGACACCGGACGCCGGGGCCTACCCGTCCCAGGTCATGACGCCCCGTCCAGCCAGCCGAAGCTGCGCTCCACCGCCTTGCGCCAGTTGCCGTACTCGCGCTCCCGGGCCTGGCCGTCCATCCGCGGCGTCCACTCCGTGTCGCGCTTCCAGTGCGCCGTCAGCTCGTCCAGGTCCTGCCAGACACCGGTCGCCAGGCCCGCCGCGTACGCCGCACCCAGACACGTCGTCTCCGGGATCACCGGACGGATCACCGGCACGCCCAGCACATCTGCCTGATGCTGCATCAGCAGATTGTTGGCCGTCATTCCGCCGTCCACCTTGAGCCGGGTGATCCGTACGCCCGAGTCCTGGTACATGGCGTCCACGACCTCGCGGGTCTGCCAGCTGGTCGCCTCCAGGACGGCGCGCGCCAGATGCGCCTTGGTGACGAAGCCGGTGAGCCCGGTGATCACCCCGCGCGCGTCGGCACGCCAGTACGGCGCGAACAGGCCCGAGAACGCGGGAACGATGTACGCCCCGCCGTTGTCCGGGACGCTCGCCGCCAGCGGCTCGATCTCGGCCGCCGACCCGATGATGCCGAGCTGGTCGCGCAGCCACTGCACCAGGGCGCCGGTGATCGCGATGGAGCCCTCCAGACAGTAGACCGGCGCCTCACCGCCGAGCTGGTAGCCCATGGTCGTCAGCAGCCCGTTCTTGGACGGGACCGGACGGTTGCCGGTGTTCAGCAGCAGGAACGAGCCGGTGCCGTAGGTGTTCTTGGCCTCGCCGACGCCGTAGCAGGTCTGCCCGAAGACGGCCGCCTGCTGATCGCCGAGCGCGGAGGCCACCGGCACCCCGTGCAGCTGCCCCACGGCCGTCCCGTACACCTCGGCCGACGACCGGATCTCCGGCAGCATCGCCTCCGGCACCCGCATCGCCGACAGGATCGCCGGATCCCACTGGAGGGTGGTCAGGTTCATGAGCATGGTGCGGCCCGCGTTGGTCACATCCGTGACATGCACGCCGCCCTCGGTGCCGCCGGTCAGATTCCAGATCAGCCAGGAGTCGATGGTGCCGAACGCGATCTCGCCGCGCTCGGCACGGGTCCGCAGCCCCGGCACCTCGTCCAGCAGCCAGGCCGCCTTGGGCCCGGAGAAGTAACTGGCCAGCGGCAGCCCGGTGGCGTCCCGGAAGCGGTCCTGGCCGTCCGCGCCGCCCAGTTCGGTGCACAGCTGGGCGGTACGGGTGTCCTGCCAGACGATGGCGTTGTGTACCGGCTTCCCGGTGGCCCGGTCCCACAGGACCGTGGTCTCCCGCTGGTTGGTGATGCCCAGCGCGCTCAGCTGGTCCGCGCGCAGCCCCGCCTTGGCCAGCGCCCCCGCCACCACGGCCTGCACCTTGGACCAGATCTCGGTGGCGTCGTGCTCCACCCAGCCCGGCTGCGGAAAGATCTGGCGGTGCTCGCGCTGGTCGACGGCGACGATCGCTCCGCCGTGGTTGAAGATGATGCAGCGGCTCGACGTGGTGCCCTGATCGATCGCGGCGACGTACTTCTCGGTGTTCCCGCTGTGCTCCGTCATACCGTCACGCCTCCTGAAATCCTGGGTGTGAGTGTGTGCGGACCCCTCGGCGTCAGAACGCCGCGTTGTAGACCAGACCGGAGAGCACCGCGCCGATCAGCGGGCCGGCCACCGGGACCCAGGCATAACCCCAGTCGGAGGAACCCTTGTTGGGGATCGGCAGCAGCGCGTGCGCGATCCGCGGGCCGAGGTCGCGGGCCGGGTTGATGGCGTAGCCGGTCGGCCCGCCGAGCGAGAGCCCGATGCCGACGACGAGCAGCGCGACCAGCAGCACATTGATCCCGGAACCGTAGACGCCCGCCTGCGCGCCGGGCACCTGGCCGATGCCGATGCCCTTGTTCTCGCCGAAGCACAGCAGCGGCAGCACCAGGCCGATGGTGGCGATGATCTCGGTGACGAGGTTGGCGGCCGGATTGCGGATCTCCGGGCCGGTCGAGAAGATGCCCACCGTCGGCTGCGCCTTGTCCTGCTCGGCGTTGGCGGCGAACTGTGCGTAGTACAGCGCCCAGGCCAGTACGGCGCCGATCAGCGCGCCGATCATCTGCGCCAGGACGTACAGCGGCACCTTCGACCATTCGGTGCCGCCCGCGACCGCCGAACCCACCGTCACCGCAGGGTTGAGGTGTCCCCCGGACAGCGGCGCTGCGGTGTAGGCCCCGGCGAGTACGCCCAGACCCCAGCCGAAGGCGATCACGACCCAGCCGGCGGACCGTGCCTTCGAGTAGTGCAGGGTGACGGCGGCGCACACCCCGGCGCCGAACAGAATCAGAATCGCGGTGCCGATCACTTCACCGACGAAGATGTCCCCAGTGGAATACATGGCGGCTCCTTGGCCCTCGCCCGGGGGACGGCCCCCGGTCCGGTCCTCCGTACAGGCATCCGGAAGTGTTCACCTGAGGTGATGGAGCGTCAAGGTCGCGCACAGAAGAGGATGTTGAGGGCCGAGCGGCCGGTGCGACGGGCCGCACTGTGACGCCGTTACAGGCGCATCCGTACGCCGTCCGAACCGGCCGTGCCCGCGCTGGTCGGACCGGCCGGTGCGGCGGGGGCGGCCGGTGCCGGCACCCGCGCCGTGGCTCC
>NZ_JBEZJZ010000066.1:0-44572 GCF_040651455.1 Streptomyces sp. NPDC048483 | reverse complement strand
CCGCTGCCCACCCCTGGGATGTTGGGGGGCCGCCCGCGGGGCGGGCGCCCCCCCCCCCCCCCCCCCGACGCGCTACGCAGGGACGATGTTCACCAGCTTCGGCGCCCGGACGATCACCTTCCGGATGCCCGCGCCGCCCAGCGCCGCGACCACTCCCGCGTCGGCCAGAGCCGCCGCCTCCAGGTCCGCGTCGGAGATCGTCGGGGCGACCTCCAGCCGGGCCTTGACCTTGCCCTTGACCTGAACGACGCAGGTCACGGTCTCGTCCACGACATACGCCGGGTCCGCGACGGGGAAGTCGGCGTACACCACGGAGTCGGTGTGGCCCAGCTTGCGCCACAGCTCCTCGGCGATGTGCGGGGCCAGCGGGGCGACCAGCAGCACCAGCCGCTCCGCGACCGTGCGCGAGAGAGGCCCGCCGGTCTTGGTCAGGTGGTTGTTCAGCTCGGTGACCTTGGCGATGGCGGTGTTGAAGCGCAGGTTCGCCATGTCCTGGGTGACGCCGTCGATGGCCTTGTGCAGGGCCCGCAGGGTGGCCTCGTCCGGCTCCGCGTCGACGACGGTGACCTCGCCGGTCGCCTCGTCCACGACATTGCGCCACAGGCGCTGCAGCAGGCGGTACTGACCGACGACCGCGCGGGTGTCCCAGGGGCGGGACACATCCAGCGGCCCCATCGCCATCTCGTACAGCCGCAGCGTGTCCGCGCCGTATTCGGCGCAGATCTCGTCCGGGGTGACGGCGTTCTTCAGGGACTTGCCCATCTTGCCCAGCAGCCGGGAGACCTTGCCGCCCTCGTAGTAGTACACACCGCCGTCATGCTCCTCGACCTCCGTCGCCGGGACGGCGATGCCGCGGGCGTCCCGGTAGACGTATGCCTGGATCATGCCCTGGTTGTACAGCTTGTGGAACGGCTCGCGCGACGAGATGTGCCCCAGGTCGTGCAGCACCTTGGACCAGAAGCGGGCGTACAGCAGGTGCAGTACGGCGTGCTCGGCGCCGCCCACGTACAGGTCGACGCCGCCGTGCGGCTTGCCCTCGCGCGGCCCCATCCAGTACTGCTCGACGGCCGGGTCGACCAGCGCGTCGTCGTTGTGCGGGTCCAGGTAGCGCATCTCGTACCAGCACGAACCCGCCCAGTTGGGCATGGTGTTGGTCTCGCGGCGGAAGCGCCGTACGCCCTTGCCGTCACCCAGGTCCAGCTCGACGTCGACCCAGTCCTCGTTACGGGACAGCGGGGTCTCGGGCTGGGTGTCGGCGTCGTCCGGGTCGAAGGTGCGCGGCGAGTAGTCCTCGACCTCCGGCAGTTCCAGCGGCAGCATCGACTCGGGCAGCGGGTGTGCCACACCGTCCTCGTCGTAGACGATCGGGAACGGCTCGCCCCAGTAGCGCTGGCGGCTGAACAGCCAGTCGCGCAGCCGGAAGTTGACGGTGCCCTCGCCGATGCCCCGGCCGGCCAGCCACTCGGTGATCTTGGCCTTGGCCTCGGTCACGCCCAGGCCGTCCAGCGAAATCGTCGTGTCGGACGAGTTGACGATCTTGGCGTCGTACGAGGAGAAGGCGTCGTCCCAGGTGGCGGGGTCCGTGCCGCGGCCGTCCGACGGCTCGACGACGCAGCGCATCGGCAGCTCGAAGGCGCGGGCGAAGGCGAAGTCACGGCTGTCGTGTGCCGGGACGGCCATGATCGCGCCGGTGCCGTAGCCCATCAGGACGTAGTCGGCGATGAAGACCGGGACCCGCTCGCCGCTGACCGGGTTGGTCGCGTAGACACCGGTGAAGACGCCGGTCTTGTCCTTGGCCTCGGCCTGCCGCTCGACGTCCGACTTGGCAGCGGCCTGCTTGCGGTAGGCGGCGACCGCGTCGGCGGGGGTGGCGTGGCCGCCGGTCCATACGTCGTGGGTGCCCTCGGGCCAGGTGTCCGGGACGATGGAGGGCGTGCCGTCGGCGCCCGAGATCAGGTCGTGCTCCGGCGCCAGCACCATGTAGGTGGCGCCGAACAGGGTGTCCTGGCGGGTGGTGAAGACGGTGATCTTGTTGTCGCCCACCGGGAAGTCGACCCGGGCGCCCTCGGAGCGGCCGATCCAGTTGCGCTGCTGCAGTTTGATGGCGTCCGGCCAGTCCAGCGCGTCCAGGTCGTTCAGCAGCCGGTCGGCGTAGGCGGTGATGCGCATGTTCCACTGGCGCAGCTTGGACTTGAAGACCGGGTAGTTCCCGCGCTCGGAGCGGCCCTCGGCGGTGACCTCCTCGTTGGCCAGCACCGTGCCCAGGCCGGGGCACCAGTTGACCGGCGCGTCGGAGGCGTATGCCAGGCGGTACTCGCCCAGGATGTTGGCCCGCTCCAGGGGGCTCAGGTCGCTCCAGGCCCGCCCGTCGGGGGTCCGGCGGGCGCCGGACTCGAACTGGGCGACCAGGGTGTCGATCGGGCGCGCCGCGTCCGCCTCCGGGTCGTACCAGGAGTTGAAGATCTGCAGGAAGATCCACTGGGTCCACTTGTAGTACGCCGGGTCGATCGTCTCGATCGAACGGCGCTGGTCGTGGCCCAGGCCCAGGCGGCGCAGCTGGCGCCGCATGTTGACGATGTTGGCCTCGGTGGAGACCCGCGGGTGGGTGCCGGTCTGGACGGCGTACTGCTCGGCGGGCAGGCCGAAGGCGTCGAAGCCCAGGGTGTGCAGGACGTTGTGGCCCGTCATCCGCAGGTGGCGGGCGTAGACGTCGGTGGCGATGAAGCCCAGCGGGTGGCCGACGTGCAGGCCCGCGCCCGAGGGGTAGGGGAACATGTCCATGATGAACTTCTCGGGGCGTGCCGCCCGAGCGGCGTCGCCGGCCAGATCGCCGCTCGGGTTCGGGGCCTCGTAGGTCCCGTCCGCCTCCCAGACGTCCTGCCAGCGTGCCTCGATGTCGGCGGCCAGCGCAGCCGTATAGCGGTGCGGCGCTGCCACCTCGGTGGGGGCACCCCCACCCGCGCCATTAGCAGCGGGGGAGTTGGTCGTCTCGCTCATCGTCCTCAAAGCTCCATCGATCGTCTCTGCCTGCGGCTTGCTGCGACACGGTTTCTGCGGAAACAAAAATGCCCCTCGCACAGGAGGGGACGCCGCGCCGATGCCGACCCGGGCGGCCACAGCGGATGGCCCGGTCGGGACTGATCAGCGCGGCCCGCTAAGCAGAAGGCGTACGGCACGCATGGCGTCAGGGTACCGCAGGGCGTAAGGGGCCCGCGCCGGGTGTTCCCCCCGGCGCGGGCCCCTCCCCCGTACGCCCCGGTCCCAGAGGCGTACGGAGCGCCTCAGGGGCGGTAGGAGCTCACATATCCGGCACCGGGCGTGCCCACGCCGGTGACCTCGTCGTAGCCGACGGTCGCCTTCAGCGAGCTGTCCTTGCCCAGGGTGCGCAGCGAGGTCGTGGTGCCCTTGCTGTCGTCGGCGCCGTTGACGTAGTCGACCCGGACGACCGCGAGGTCCCGGCCGGCACCCAGCGGGTGGTCGGTGACGTCGTGGTAGGCGGCGGTGCCGTAGCGCTGGTAGATGCCGGGGTTGGCGAAGCCGATGGCGACGCCGTGCCGGGCCTGCTGGGCCAGCGCCTGGACACCGGCGATCACCGGCGCGGCCAGCGAGGTGCCGCCGATGCGGTACTCGTCGTAGCCGAGCTTTCCGTCCGGCAGGGTCTGGGTCTGGCCGACCAGGAATCCGGTGTTGGGATCGGCGACCGCCGCGATGTCCGGAACGGTGCGCATGGCCCCCTTGAGGGCAACGCCGGAAAGCCCGTCCGGGACGACTCCGCGCTGGTAGAAGGGCTGCGGGACGGTCTTGCTGACACCGCCGCCCGCGCCGCCGTTGAAGGCACCGGGGAAGCCGGTCCAGTTCTTGCCGTCCTTGGACAGCGTCGCCTTCAGGGTGCCCCAGCCGGTCTCCCACTTGTACGTGTCGCGCTTGCCGACGGCCAGAGAGGTGCCGCCGACCGCGGTCACCCAGGCGGAGTTCGCCGGGGTGTCCACCTGCTTGCTGCCGGTGTTGGCGACCTCGTCGCCGTTGTCGCCGGAGGAGAAGTAGAAGCCGATGCCCTGTACGGCGCCCTGCTGGAAGATCTGGTCGTAGGCGGCGGCCACGTCCGGTGTCTCGTTGGCCTCGATGTCGCCCCAGGAGTTGGAGACGATGTCGGCGAGGTGCCCGTCGACGATCTTGCCGAGCGAGTCGAGCAGATCGTCGTCCGCGCAGGAGGCGCCGCCGACATAGACGATGTCGGAGTCGGGAGCGACCGCGTGGACGGCCTCGACGTCGAGGGTCTCCTCGCCGTACCAGCCGGCCGCGCCGCACTCGTCGATGTGCGAGTACTTCTTGGGCAGCACCTGGGAGAGCTGGCCGGCGCGGTAGGGCCGGTCACCGTTGCGGGCGGCGTACTTGGCCGCGTCCTGGGCGATGGTCGGCGAGGCATAGGCGTCGGTGATCGCCACGGTGACGCCCTTGCCGGTCCACTTCTTCGCCCCGTAAGCGGCGCGCAGCTGCTTCCCGGTGTAGCCCTTGATCGCGTACGGCGCCTTGCTCCCGTACGCCGACGGCAGGCTGCGGTCGGTCCTGGAGCCGTAGTACGAGGAGAACGGGCCGGAGTTGCGGAAGACCGGGGACGGCGGCGGCAGTTCGGCGGAGTGATGCCTGGCGAGCCGCGGCGCGTTGTCCAGGCCGGTGACCGTCAGGACGGCGTCGGCCAGAGAGGCGGGCGCGGAGGCGGTGGCCGACGGTGCGTGGTAAGTGTGGCCGCTCTTGAGGTAGTTGTGCAGGTCGGTGGCGAAGGCTCGCTCGGCGGCGGACGCGTCGCCCTTGACCGTCACATAGCGGTTGGTGGTTCCGGTGACCTTCAGGCCGGACTTGGTCAGCCAGTCGGTCACCTTGGCTATCTGGTCGTGCGTGGCGCCGTAGCGGGCGCGCACCTGGGCGGCGCTCAGGTATGCGCCGTACGCGGCGGAGTGCGGGTCGGACACCGCCCTGGCGTAGCTCGCCAGGCCCTTGGCGTCGCGGCCGGCCAGGTAGACGCGCGCGGTGATGCCGGTGGAGCCGGAAGTGGCGCCCCGGTCGGTCCTGCTGGTGGCCCACAGGGGCTTGGTGCCCTGCAGCGCGTGCCGGCCGCCGTCATGGCCCGCGGCGTCGGCCGCCGGCGCGCCGAGCGCAAGCGCACCCGCGACCAGCGGCAGCGCCGCCACCCAGGCCAGACCGGTGCGGGCGCGCAGTGCTCTGGTACGGCTTGATCTCATGTAACCCCCTGCTGTGGCGATGCGGCACGCGTCACCGCACAAGCGGTGAAGACGTTGGTCACGCTCGGGCGATCCGCCACTCTTTCGGTGAACTGTCCATGTCAGGGACAAGTGATCGCCAAGAAGGACTCAAGGAATGGCAAGGATTGAGCAGGGGAGAGACAGGGGAGCCGGATGTGACACGAGGGGCGGTCAACCCTCCCTGCCAGGGAAGCTCACTGACAGGCCATCAAGAAAGGCACATCGGCAATGCACAACAAAGCGGGCCGTCTGTATCGGACGACCCGCTTGTCTTCTGTGGAGCTAAGGAGAATTGAACTCCTGACCTCCTGCATGCCATGCAGGCGCTCTACCAACTGAGCTATAGCCCCTTGCTGTATTTCCGCCCGGTTCCCCGCTGCGGCATCGCCTACATTACACGGCCCTCCTGGGCTTTCGCCAAATCGTTCTGCCCCGGCCCTCCAGGGGGACCCGCGATACTGTCGACGGTCCGTGCCCGATTCGTCCTGGGGAGCCGTACGCCGTGACCGCGCTGGAGCTGGAACAGCCCACCGACCCCCGCGGCTCCACCTCCGTCAGGGGCCTCCTGCGCCGGCACCCGACTCTGATGGCGGCGCTGGCCTGCGCCCTTTCCTTCACCGCCTTCTGGGTCGCGCAGCGGCTCGCCCAGGTGACCATGATCGACCTCATGGTCTACCGCGCCGAGGGCTGGACCGCCCGCAACGGCGAGGACCTCTACGACATGGTGGCCACCTCGGCTCACCTGCCCAACACCTATCCCCCCTTCGCCGCGCTGCTCTTCACCCCGCTCACGCTCGTCGGCGTCCCGGCGATGCGCACCCTGGCCACGGCCGGCAACCTCGCCCTGTTCGTCTGTGTCGTGCACCTCTCCCTCCGGCTGGCCGGCCGGCCGCGACGGCTCCCCCGGCCCGCGGCGACGCTGGCGGTCTCCGCGCTGCTGGTCTGGGTGGAACCGGTCTGGACGACGCTGCGCTACGGGCAGATAAACCTCCTTCTCGCGGTGCTGGTGCTGTGGGACCTCACCCGCAAAGACACCAACCGCTGGGCGGGCATCGGCATCGGCATCGCGGCCGGCATCAAACTCACCCCGGCACTGTTCGCCGTCTTCCTCGCGCTGGCGGGAGCCGTCCGCGCCGGGCAGCTGCTGCGCTCCGGCGCGGGCGCCCGGGCCGCCTGGAACCCCTGGCTGCGCCAGGCCTGCGTCGCCACCGTCACCTTCCTCGTCACCGCCCTTCTCGCGGCGCTCGTCCTGCCGCGCGACTCACACCGCTTCTGGACCGAGATCGTCTTCGCCGCCGACCGGGTCGGCGAGGTGGAGATCACCGCGAACCAGTCGCTGCGCGGCGCCCTCGCCCGGCTGCTGCACACCCATGACCCGGGCACGGCCTATCTGGTGGCGGCAGGGCTGACGGCCCTGTTCGGACTGGCGCTGGCGGCCGGGTCGCTGCTGCGCGGACCAGGGGCTTCCCCGGCCGTCGGCCGGGGGAGCGCCTGGGCGGCCGTCGCATGCGCCGCGACCGCCCTGCTGGTCAGCCCGATCTCCTGGTCGCACCACTGGGTGTGGGCCGTACCGATGCTGATCCTGCTCGGCTCCGAGGCGCTGGGACGCAGCGGCCGTGCCGCCCGGCGCTGGTGGGCGGCGACCTTGGCGGCGGGCCTTCTGTTCTGCTCGTTCGCGCTGTGGTGGGTGCCGCACCGCTGGCATCACCACCAGGAACTGCACCAGAACGGCATCCAGATGCTGCTCTCCGGCAGCTATCCGCTCGCCGGCCTGGCGCTGCTCGCACTGACCGCGGCCCGGCTGCGGAGGCTCGGTGTGCGCCGCGCCGACAGGCCCGTACGGCCCCGTCGCCACCCTTGATCCGGGCGCCCCTCGCCGGCCGGTGCCGGCGATCGGGCCTTGTGCAGCAGACGCCCCGTCAGCCACCCGCCCCGGCCGGGCCCTCGCGTGTGTGATCGCCGTACCGGTCATGACGCGACCCCCGTGTCGCCTCCCCCGTGCCGCCGGCCGTCTCCGGCGGCAACTCTTGGTCCCACAACGTCCCGCAAATGCCAGGGAGTTCCGCTCTGCCCGGATCCGGCGGAAAGAATCTTGGCGGGGCGGTGAGATCAGGCCGTGGCGAACGAGTAGAAGCGTTTCAGCGTGCAGTGCTCGTCCAGCAGTCGGCCGTAGATCGGCTCTCCGTCGAGTTCACGGTAGGTCTCGATCGGGTCGCCCTTTATGACCAGGGCGCGGGCGCATTCCTCGCACCAGTACTGGTAGTCGGCATTGACCGGCTCCATGTCACGGACGATGGGCGTGCCGCTGCCGCACCAGTCGCATTTCCTGCTGTGAGCGCCCATCAGTCAGCTCCAACTGTGGCCGCAGGCCGTACAGACGAAAGAAATACCGCCGTTGTCGCCCAGCACCTGGGCGACATGGGAGGAACCGCACGAGGGACACTGCAAAGCGCAGGCGACGCCGCCGCGGCCTGCGGCCCAGGGACCGTCGACAGGGCAGGTGAAACGGAGCGCGTATTCCGGAAGCCAGTCATATCCCTGCGCCTCGGCCAGTTCGAGCAGGTCATTGACCTCCTCAAGGATGCTCGGCGGCATCACGATCACTCCTCCCCTGGGCGCCGTCCGATTCTGCCACGGACCGCCGACGGGGTCAGGTCCGCCTTTTCGCCGACCCGACGAACACACCGACGGCCGCCGCGCCCGCCAGGGCGAGCACCGTCACCCATAGTGCCCGCGGCGCTGCGCCCGCCCCCGGCACATCGAGCCGATTCAGGAAGAGCGTCCCGAAAAGGGCGGTCCCCATCAGCAGCCCGACCTGGTTGACGGTCACCACCAGACCACTCGCATCCGCCGCGTGCTCCGTGCGGACGGACCCCAGCGCACCGGAGAGATTGGGGCTGTGGGCGAACCCCATCCCGGCCCCGACCGCGACATACGCGGCAAATACCCAGACCCCGCCGTCCCCGCCGTCCTTGAGCGCCGGCCCGACCCCCAGCACCGCGACGCACACCAGCCCGAAGCCGCCCGGAACCAGCACCGGGTGCAGCCACCTGGGCAGCCGCTGCCACCCCAGCCCCACCGCCCCGTAGGCGAGCGCGGTCGGTACAAAGGACTGCCCGGTCCGCGGCGAGCTGTAGTGGAGCGCATTCTGGAGATGCAGCGTCAGCGCGAAGACACAGCCCGCGTTGACGGCCATCACCAGGGCGATCCGGACCACCGCCGGCGGCATCCCCGGGGCCCGCACCACCCGCGGCGCGATCAACGGCGCACCACCGCGCCGCGCCCGCACCGACTCGTACGCCACGAACGCCGCCGGCAGCACCGCACCGGCCCCGAGCGACCACCAGGACCATCGCGGCCGGCCCGCCTCCTGGCCGAGCACCAGCGGCACCGTGACCAGCGTCAGCGCCCCTGCCAGCAGCACCAGCTCCGGCAGATCCAGCCCATGGGCCGGCCCGGCCGGGCGGTCCTTCGGGATGAGCCGCGCGCCGGCCGCCAACAGGACGGCGCCGAGGGGCACATTGACCAGGAACACCGGCCGCCGGCCCGCGCCGAAGAGGTCCGCGCTGACCAGTACACCGCCCGCGATCTGCCCGCGGGCCGCGCCGACCGCCATCACCGCGGTGTACGCACCGAGGGCCCGCGTGCGCGCCTCACCGGTGTACGACCGCTGGATGAGCCCGAGTACCTGGGGAATGATCACCGCGGCGCCCGCCCCCTGGACGACCCGGAAGGCGATCAACTGGCCGGTGCCCGCGGCCAGTCCACAGGCCGGCGAGGCACCGGTGAACACAGCGAGCCCGGCCAGGAACGTCCGCCACGGGCCGACCGGTTCCCCCAGCCGCGCACCCGGTGATCAGCAGCGCCGCGTACGCGATCGTGTAGCCCGCGACGACCAGCTGGAGCGCGGCGCCCGAGGCCCGCAGATCCGCGCCGATCGAAGGGGCGGCAACGTTGACGATCAAGAGGTCCAGCAAGGCCATGAACTGCCCGGTCAGGACGACTGCCAGCAGCCGCCGGGAACCGCTTCCCGGCCCGTTGTCAGTGCCACCGCCTTTAATGGCCGGTGGAGTTGACGGAGCGATGACCAGCGTCGGCGGCGCTGCAGAGGACATCGCGGAGCAATTGGTGTCTGCCATGGCAGGGAGCCTGGCGGCTGACCGATACCCGTAACGAGAGCCCGCCGATGCTGGTACCGACAGCACCTGGCAGGCCCCTGTGCCTGCCCTGACGATGGGGGTGTGTGCAGCATGACGACCTCGGCCCGGCAGCCGGCCCAGCGACGGCGCCCGGAGCTCGCGGCCTTCCTGCGGGGCCGCCGCGCCCGGGTGACTCCTCAGGACGTCGGTATGCCACCAGGGTTGCGCCGCCGCCCGCCCGGCCTGCGCCGCGAGGAGGTCGCCCAGCTCCCCGGGGTCGGTGTGACCTGGTACACCTGGCTCGAGCAGGGCCGCCCGATCAACGCCGGCGGCCAGGTGCTGGACGCCGTCGCCCGCACGCCGCGGCTGGACGACGCCGAGCGCGAACATCTCTACCACCTGGCGGAGGTGGCGTACGCCCCCGCCCGTGAGGCCGACGTGCAGACGGTCGGCCCGGAGGTGCGCGGCATCATCGACGCCCTGGTACCGCTGCCCGCGGTGGTCTACAACGCCCGCTATGACGTGCTGGCGTGCAATACCGCCTCCCAAGAGGTCTTTCCCACCATCGCGCCGGCCCGCGGCCCGGCCCGCAATGTGCTCTGGCAGCTGTTCACGATGCCGCCGGGCTGCTGCGCGATCCGCAACCGGGACGAGGAGTTCCCCGCTCTGGTGGCGCAGTTACGTGGGGCATACGGGCGACATGTGGGCGAGCCGGCGGGGGAGACGCTGATCCACCGGCTGTCGCGGACCAGCGCCGACGCCGGCCGATGAGGAGAGCCGCGAGCGGACGGCGGCGCTGCGCGGCCACCACGACCCGCTGATCGGCTGCCCGGACCATCTGCAGCCCGCCTCACAGGCCGGCGCGGAGCAGGCACGGGGTGGGAGCGCAGCGGCGGCAATGCACAGAAGGCGACCGGCAACGCGCAGCCGGAGGCCCGGTGACGCGTACTGCCCCGGCAACGCAGAGATCCCGCCCCCTCGCTGGAGGGGACGGGATCATCCGGGCTGTGGAGCTAAGGAGAATTGAACTCCTGACCTCCTGCATGCCATGCAGGCGCTCTACCAACTGAGCTATAGCCCCGGGTCTTGTTCCGCTCCCCCGGGTCTCCCCCGGCGGCGCCGCGAACAAGAAGAACTTTAGCCTGCGACCTGCCCAGATGTGAAATCCGGCCCCGGAGGCCGGCAGGTGGGGCCGGTCCTGGAGTCAGTCGTCGTCGCCGAGGACCGGCTCGGGGAGGGTGCCGGCGTTGTGCTCCAGGAGGCGCCAGCCGCGGGCGCCTTCGCCCAGGACGGACCAGCAGCAGTTGGACAGGCCGCCCAGGCCCTCCCAGTGGTGGGCGTCGAGGCCGAGGAGCCGGCCGATGGTGGTGCGTATGGTGCCGCCGTGGCTGACGACGACCAGGGTGCCGCCCACGGGCAGCTTGTCGGCGTGGTTGAGCACCACGGGGGCGGCGCGGTCGGCGACCTCGGTCTCCAGTTCACCGCCGCCGCGGCGCACCGCCTCGCCCCGCTTCCAGGCGGTGTACTGGTCGCCGTACCGCGCGAGGATCTCGTCGTGCGTCAGACCCTGCCAGGCGCCCGCGTAGGTCTCCTGGAGAGCCGCATCGTGCGTCACATCGAGCTGGGTGAGCGCGGCCAGCTCATTGGCCGTGGCGGCAGCGCGCCGCAGGTCGGAGGCGATGATCGCATCCGGCTTGAGGGCGGCGAGCAGCCGGGCGGCGCGGCGCGCCTGCCCGATGCCCATCTCGGTCAGTTCGATGTCCGTCGAGCCCTGGAAGCGGCGTTCGAGGTTCCAGGCCGTCTGGCCGTGGCGCCACAGGACGACGCGACGGCCGCGGTCGGTTTTCGTGCCGTTCAGTGCAGCTCTCCGTCCTGCGCGCCCGCCGTGGCCTCGGCGTGGGCCGCGGCCTTGCCACGGGTGGCCTTGGCCTCCTCGGGGAGGTCGATCTCGGGGCAGTCCTTCCACAGGCGCTCGAGCGCGTAGAAGACACGCTCCTCGCTGTGCTGGACGTGCACCACGATGTCGACGTAGTCGAGCAGCACCCAGCGGGCCTCGCGGTCGCCCTCACGGCGCACCGGCTTGGCGCCGAGGTCCTTGGAGAGCCGCTCCTCGATCTCGTCGACGATCGACTTGACCTGGCGGTCGCTGGGCGCCGACGCCAGCAGGAAGGCGTCGGTGATCGAGAGGACGTCGCTGACGTCGTACGCGATGATGTCGTGCGCGAGCTTGTCGGCTGCCGCCTGAGCGGCGGCGTTGATGAGCTCGATGGAGCGGTCCGTGGCGGTCACAAGCGGCTTTCCGGGTCGGGGGCTGCCCCGCCGGCCGGGTGCGGCAGGCGAGGCGTTCGAGTACCCCTCAAGGGTCTCACGGACCGCCGACACTCCCGGAAGCCTTTTCGAACCCTCCGTTCGGGCGCCCCGCCACTGCCCGCGGGCCGCCCGAACCCGCTGGTCAGCCCTTGTAGTCCTGACCCAGCACAACGGTGATGTCGGCGTTCGAGGCGCCCTTGCCCTGTTTGACCGCACCGGTCGGCAGCCCCAGCGTCTTGGCGACCTCTGTCGCCTGGGCCTTCTTGCCGGCGTCCGCGTAGGTCACCTGGGACCTGGCCCTGGCCACCGTCTCGCTGCCGTCGTCGACGAAGGTGTAGCCGCCGTTGACCAGCGCGACCTGTGCCTTTCCGGTGGCGCTCTTGACCCCGCCGGCGTTGCGGACCGCGACCCGGGCGACCGCGTCCGGGGCGGCCTTCTTGACCGTGCCGCCCAGCACGTCCTTGACGACGGCGGCCGAGGCGGCCTGGCCGAGCGTGCCGTTCGCCTGGACCGGCAGCAGGGTGGTGCGGTAGGCGCCGGTCTTCGCCAGCTCCGCCCGCTGCGCCAGCGAGCTGCCCAGCTCGGCCTCGGTCAGCGGCGGGTCGAGGACCTGCAGCAGCGTCTTGACCGTGGCGGTGGCGCCGTCCGCGTCGGTGGAGATCTTCTTCAAGGTGGCCTGCATGACCTGCCCGAACCGCTGCAGCTGCCTGGTCTGGGTCTCACGGGGCCCCAGGTAGGTGGCGTAGGCGACGGCTGCCTGGCCGTTGAGGTCCTGGCCACGGCCCTGTTTGACCACCGGGGAGTCACCCTTCTTGGCGCCGGGCACGGTGGCGTCGGTGTCCAGGGTGATGCCGCCGACCGTCTCGACGAGGTTCTCCAGATACGGGGTGTCCAGTCGCCAGCTGGCCTTGAGGTCGGTGCCCAGGAGGGTGTTGAGGGAGTCCTTGGTGGCGTCGGCGCCGTCCTCCTTGACGGACTTGGCGAGCGTGGTGGGGGTCCCGTCGTCCTTGGGGAGGACAAGGCTGTTGGGCAGGAGGACGGTGGTGCCCTTGTGGGTGGTCGTGTTGTCCACCAGGAGCGCCGTCGAGCTGTTGCCGGTCTTGGTGTCCCGCAGGTGGACCACCAGGACGTCCCGCTTCTGCCCGCCGACGGCGGCCGGCCCGTCGGTGCCCGGCCCGGCCAGTCCCGGCAGCTTGCCCGCCCACCACAGATAGCCGACACCGCCGGCCACCAGGAGCGCGAGCACGACGGACAGCGCGACGATCCGGCTGCGGCCGCGCCGCTTGGCCTCCTCGCGCCGCTCGGTGCGGCTCTCGGTGAACTTCAGCCAGTCGATGACGTCTTCGGAGTCCTCGTCCGGCTCCTCGATGAAGGAGAACTGTTCGGTGTGGTAGCCGCCTTCCGGGGCCGCCGAGGAGGGCTTGCCCGAGGGCGCCGCCGGTTCCGCGGGAGCGGCGGTCCGGGGCTCCTCGTCGTACGGCTGCTCGTACGGGGGCCGCGGCGCCTGCTGCGGGATCCACTCCTGCTGGGCCTGCTGCCCGCCCGGCTGCTGCGGGGGCTGCGCATACGGGTCGTACTGCTGCGCATAGCCCTGCTGCCGTACCTGCTGGTGGCCGTAGGCGTCGTAGCCGTACTCCTGCTGCGCCTGGTACTGCTGCCCGCCCTGTTGGCCCTGCTGCCCGCCGTACTGGCCGTAGCCGTCATAGCCGTCGTACGCCCCGGCGGCGGGTGCCACCGGCTGTCCGTACTGGTCGTACGCCTGCTCGTACGGCCCCTGGGAGGCGTCGCGGTACACCGGCTGCCCGTAGGCGTCGTAGGTATAGCCCGGCTGACCCTGCCGCTCCTGGGCATACGGGTCCTGGGCATACGGGTCCTGCGGCCCGTACGGATCGTGTCGGTCGCTCACCGGTGCCCCTTCCGTCAGGTGCGTCAGCGGTCGCTGCGGTACAGCTGTTTCTTGTCGATGTAGCGCACCACTCCGTCGGGCACCAGGTACCAGACCGGCTCTCCCTGGGCGACGCGCTCTCGGCAGTCGGTCGACGAGATGGCCAGCGCGGGCACCTCGATCAACGACACCGCCCCTTCGGGCAGCCCCGGGTCGGCCAGGACATGGCCGGGCCTGGTCACCCCGATGAAGTGCGCCAGCGAGACCAGCTCCGCGGCATCGTGCCAGGTCAGGATCTGGCTGAGCGCATCGGCGCCGGTGATGAAGAACAGATCCGCGTCCCGGTGCTCGGCGCGCAGATCACGCAGCGTGTCTATCGTGTACGTCTTGCCGCCGCGGTCGATGTCGATGCGGCTGACGGAGAACTGCGGGTTCGACGCGGTCGCGATGACCGTCATCAGATACCGGTCCTCGGCCGGGGACACCGTCTTGTGGCTCTTCTGCCACGGCTGCCCCGTGGGCACGAAAATGACCTCGTCGAGGTGGAACTGGCTGGCCACCTCGCTGGCGGCGACAAGGTGTCCGTGATGGATCGGGTCGAACGTCCCGCCCATCACTCCGAGCCGCCGCTTCACGGGCCCTGTGTGCTCTCCCATGCGTGCAGACCCTACTGGGCGCCGCGCGATGGTGGGGGGCCGGTGCCGGGGCTCAGCGGTCGCGGTTGAACCGGGTCGTGATCCACAGCAGGAGAAGCAGGATGAACAGGGCGCCGCCGCCGGTCAGGAACGGGCTGAGGCTGGCGTGACCGCCCTCGTGTCCGGGTTCGGCGGCAAGGGAGACCAGGGACTGTGCGGTGGTGTGCAGGCTCATCGTCGGCAGAACCAATCCGGGTGGGGTCGGGCAGTTACGTCCGCCACATCGTAAGCGTCAGCTCACCGCGGGCCCACGGCGACTCCACCCGCAGCCGCCGGGGGGCACCTGCGCAGGTCAGTCCTGGTTGCCGTAGCCGCGCAGCAGGAGCCATGCGAGGAACACCGCACCCAGGACGCCGACGATGATCACGGTGCGCAGGATCCAGCCGGGACCGTCCGCCCCAGGGGTCTGCTGGACGGCGGCGAGCAGCATGCTCGAATGCAGCATGAATGCGCTCCCTTTTGTACGAGTGTGTACGGGCATTGGTGCGATCGCCAGCCTACGCCCGAGCATCCAATCCGCTGTCAGCGGCGTCCTCTAGTCTGAAACACACGAAGTCGAACAGGGGGAGGCCCCAATGACGGAGAGCCCAGGCGGCAGCGACAACGTACCCAGCCGGGACCGCAGGCGGTTTCCCGGAATCTCGTCCCGCGCATACGAACACCCCGCGGACCGCTCGGCGCTGGTGGCGCTGCGCAAGCTGAGCGGATTCGACACCGTCTTCAAGACGCTCAGCGGTCTGCTTCCGGAGCGCAGCCTGCGGCTGATGTTCCTGTCGGACTCGGTCCGGGTCGGCGACCAGCAGTTCCCGCACCTCAACGACATGCTGCGCGACGCCTGCTACATCCTGGACCTCGAGAAGGTCCCGCCGATGTACGTCAACCAGGACCCGAACCCGAATGCCATGTGTATCGGCCTGGACGAGCCGATCATCGTGGTGACGACCGGCCTGGTCGAGCTCCTGGACGAGGAGGAGATGCGGGCGGTCGTCGGCCACGAGGTCGGCCATGCGCTGTCCGGTCACGCCGTATACCGCACGATTCTGCTGTTCCTGACGAACCTGGCCCTGAAGGTCTCCTGGATCCCGCTGGGCAATGTCGCGATCATGGCGATCGTGACGGCACTGCGCGAATGGTTCCGCAAGTCGGAGCTGTCGGCAGACCGGGCCGGGCTGCTGGTCGGGCAGGATCTGCAGGCCTCGATGCGCGGTCTGATGAAGCTGGCCGGCGGCAATCATCTGCACGAGATGAATGTCGACGCCTTCCTCAAGCAGGCGGAGGAGTACGAGGCGGGCGGCGATCTGCGCGACTCCGTGCTGAAGATCCTCAACCTGCTGCCGCGCAGCCACCCGTTCACCACCGTACGGGCGGCCGAGCTGAAGAAGTGGGCGGCCAGCCGCGACCACCAGCGGATCATGGACGGTCACTACCCGCGCCGGGACGAGGACAAGGACACCTCGGTGTCCGACTCCTTCCGGGACTCCGCGGCCCACTACGCCGACTCGGTGCGCAACAGCAAGGACCCGCTGATGGGCCTGGTGCGCGACATCGCGGGCGGCGCGGGTGACTTGGGCGGCAAGCTGCGCGACACAGTCTTCCGTGGCGGCTCGCGGCCCGACGGCGGTGCCAACGGCTCGGGCGGTGCTAGCGGATCGGACGGCTCGGACTCGGCTGGGCACTAGGCGCCAGTTCACCGCAGAGCGAGGGATTGGCCCGGCTCCTGGCGTACGGGTCGGTGCTCGTCGGCCGGTCGTTCCCGGCGTGCTGCCCGGCAAGCAGCGGGCGCAGGGTGTCGGCCGGCTTCGAGGAACAGGCCAGCGGCCCCGCCTGGAGGTTGCTCTGCACGACTTCCAGGCGGTGGTCGGTCAGGTCGTCGCGGTCGATACGGACGTGGACCTCGCGCCGGACGGTGAACAGCGAGGCGGCGCCCGGCGTGACCTTGCCCACGCCATGATCGGCGGGGCCGTTCTTCAGTGCCTGGGCGGTGGGCCGTACGGCGTAGACAAAGGTGTAGTCGGCGGTGACATCGAGCGTGTCCGGACTCAACTCCGCCGCCTGGAGCGTGCCGTTGACCCGCACGTTCCGGTCGGCGAGGCGGGTCTCCTTGGGGTCGAAACGGACCAGCCAGCCGGCCGCCGCATAGCGGCCGTTGTCGTCGGGGCGCGTCATGCTCCGGTCGAACTGGTCGAGTTGGCCGGTGTCCAGCAGCAGCCGCACCGGCCGTACGGAGGCGCCGGTGAGCGTGGCCGGGTCCACCGAGGAGCGGACGAGGTAGTCCTTGGCGATGGTCAGGGCGGAGACGATCTGGCCGCCGGAGAAATGCTCGGTGCGGGAGACGACGGGCAGATTGATGCCCGCGGCGCCGATCCGGAAATCTTTCGCCGGACTGTGCGCGAAGAGGTCCTCGGGCGTCGCGCCCGGCACGGCACCGGCCGGTGCGAGCGGTACGACCGCGGAGCGCAGCGGCTGCACTTGCGCCGTGTCAGGGGTCTTGTAGGGGTGCCGGATGCCCATGTAGACGGCGGTGCCGAAGGCCAGCACGATCAGCAGCACCAGCAAGATCGCCTGCCGGGAGCCGCCGGCGGCACGCAGCAGCCAGCGGTGGCGCGGCTTGACAGCGGGCGAGTGCTGCTCGCCGAGCCGCTCGTCGGCGGAGAATTCCTGCAGCCGCGCTGCGCGCACGAACGATTCGTCGAAGACAACGGATCGGTATTCGTCCTCACCGCCTCCCGGGGCGCCGTTGGGCGTCCCTTCGGGAGGGTCACCAGGCCCGGTCATACAACTAGGGTAGGTCCGCCAAGGCGAAGGTAAACGCCGGGACGGACGCCAACTTCACCGGAGCGCTCCGTTCCGCCTACTGGCCGGGCGGACGCCCGGCACGCCGTACGCCCGCGGCCACGCGATCAGTGCGCCCGGGGCGCCGCGGACGCCGCCGGCGGCGCGGATTCCGCGGACGCGGAGGGCACCAGGCCGGGCCGCATCGTACGGACGCCCTTGGGACCGCTGGAGGACGGCTCGCTGGAGGCGGGCCGTGGCGCCGGGCTCTGGTTCTTGCCGGAGGCCCCGCGGTAGACCGCGCTGAAGGCCAGCGCGACCAGCCCTATGCCCATCACGATGGCCAGCACCCAGGCCATCGGCCGGTGCCAGCGGGGCCCGCCGCGGTACGGCCGCAGCGACCCGCCATAAGGGCCGTACGGGCCGTACTCGCCGTAATCCCCGTAGTCGCCGTACAGGTCGTGGTCGTCGGCTCGCCGGGCCGCCTCGTCCCGGGCGGCGCGGCCGTCCGCAGCCTCCGGGCCGAAGCCGGGCACCGAGCGGGCCGCCTCGGCCTCGGCGCGCGCCTCGGCGGCGGCCAGCATCCGCTCGACCGCCGAGGGCTCATGGATCCGCGCGGAGCGGACGAATTCCTCGTCGAAGACCACGGCAGCGAATTCCTCATCCGCTCTTCCGTGGCTCCCGTGGTGGTGCTCGTCGGGCTCTTCGCCGTCCGGGAACGGCTTGCCCCCCACGTCGTCCGGCACCCGTCCAGGGTAGCCTCGCCCGCGCATTTTGGGCAGGGATCCGGCCGGGCAGAACCACCGACCGCAACCCACCACGGCTCCCGCCCCGGCCCACCACGCCGTACGGTGCCGCCGCTAGCGTGTGTGCCCGTCGCCGGTGACGATGTACTTGGTGGACGTGAGCTCCGGCAGGCCCATGGGGCCACGGGCGTGCAGCTTCTGGGTGGAGATGCCGATCTCGGCGCCGAAGCCGAACTGGCCGCCGTCGGTGAAGCGGGTGGAGGCATTGACCGCGACGGTGGTGGAATCCACCAGCTGGGTGAACCGGCGGGCAGCGGCCTGCGAGGTCGTGACGATGGCCTCGGTGTGGCCGGAGGTCCAGCGCCGGATGTGCGCGACGGCCGCGTCCAGGTCGGGCACCACGGCGGCCGCGATGTCGTACGAGAGGTACTCCGATGCCCAGTCCTCGTCGGTGGCGGGGGCGACCAGCCCGGGGCCGGCCTGCTGCCAGGCGGCGTCACCGTGCACGATCACCCCGGCCTCGGTCAGCGCCTCCAGGGCGCGCGGCAGGAACTTCTCCGCGATCCCGGCGTGCACCAGCACCGTCTCGGCGGCGTTGCAGACGCTGGGGCGCTGTGCCTTGGAATTGATCAGGATGTCGATGGCCATGTCGATGTCGGCGGCCTCGTCGACGTACACATGGCAGTTCCCGGTGCCGGTCTCGATCACCGGGACGGTGGACTCCTCGACGACCGTACGGATCAGGGCGGCGCCGCCGCGCGGGATCAGCACGTCCACCAGGCCGCGGGCGCGCATCAGCTCCCGTACCGAGTCGCGGCTCTCGCCGGGGACCAGCTGCACCACGTCGGCGGGCAGCCCGGCGCCCTCGACGGCGTCCCGCAGCACCTGCACCAGGGCGGTGTTGGAGGCGTACGCGGAGGACGAGCCGCGCAGCAGCACGGCGTTGCCGGACTTCAGGCACAGGGCCGCGGCGTCCACGGTCACATTGGGGCGGGCCTCGTAGATGATGCCGATCACGCCGAGCGGGACGCGGACCTGGCGCAGGTCCAGGCCGTTGGGCAGGGTCGAGCCGCGCACCACCTCGCCCACCGGGTCGGGCAGGGCCACCACGTCGCGGACGTCCGCGGCGATCGCCGCGATCCGCTCGGGGGTGAGGGTGAGCCGGTCCACGATCGACTCGGAGGTGCCGGCGGCCCGCGCCTTGGCGACGTCCTCGGCGTTGGCGGCGACGATGGCGTCCGTACGCTCCACCAGGGCCTCGGCGATGGCGAGCAGCGCCCCGTCGCGGGCCGTGCGCGGCAGCGGCGCCAGGACGGCGGCCGCCTCCTTCGCACGGCGGGCGGTGTCGAGGACGGGCGAGGTCTGCGATGCGCTGCTGGTCATGGCCGAAGCGTAGCTGGCACCGTGCGGCGGGGTGGGCCGGGGCAGGAGCCGTTGTCGGTTGCGGTAGGTGGGCCGGATCCGTGGGGGCCCAGCCGGCACCGTGCGGCGGGGTGGGCCGGGCAGGAGCCGTCGTCGATTGCGGTAGGTGGGCCGGGTCTGCAAGGGGCGCCCGGGTTCCCTAGGGGTTGGTCGAACAGATGCCCTACGGGACGAGGGCGCCCCTTGCAGACCACAACGTGGCGGGGCCGGGAGGGATTCCGTGCCGCCCGCCGCGGGCCGGTACGGATGCATGTCGGCCTAGTACGGATGCACCCCCACCGGTGCCGCCGGTGGCGGGCCGTAGCCTTCTGCGATCCGCTGGTGGTAGGTCTCGCGGTCGATGACCTCCAGGCCGACGATCTCCCACGGCGGCAGCTTGGCCGTCGAGCGGTGTTCGCCCCACAGCCGCAGCGCGACCGCCGCGGCGTCGTGCAGGTCCCGCGCCTCCTCCCAGTAGCGGATCTCGGCGTGGTCGTTGGCATAACGGCTGGTCAGCAGGAAGGGATGGTCGTGGGCGAGCTGTTCGAGCGAGCGCCGGACCTCCTTCAGGGGAGCCTCGGCCCCCGAGACACTCAGGGTGATGTGCCACAGCCGGGACGCCTCCCGGCGCTCGCCCTGCGGCGTCGCCGGTGCCGTCCCGTTCCGCTCCGTACGCTCGTCGTCCGGGCGGCCGGCATCGTCGCCGGCCCGGACGCTGGTCAGTGTGCGCTCCGCCGTCCCTCGGGGCAGAGCCCCCGGGCGCCCTCGTCTCACCGGCGGCCTCCTGTGATGCGAATCGCTCCGCCCTCGGGAGTGCGGAGCCGATTGGTGCGGTCGTACTTCGGCGTGTGCGCTCGCGCGCTGCGGGCGCCGCTCCCCTACGGCGCCCCCGCAACAAAGTTGACCAGCCCGCGGGCCCTCGCGGGGCCGTTTTCGCGAAGGTCCCCGTGGAAAGGCCGGACTTCACACCGGCCCGTGGAGGGTGTTTCCCGGTGGTCCCGCGGCGTTTGCCTGCGATGTTTCCCCGTCGTGACGGCCGTCAGTGGCCCGTCAGGTGCTCAGTGGTGCAGCAACACCAGATCGTCGCGGTGGATGACCTCGCGCTCATAGGCGGGGCCCAGCTCACGGGCGAGATCCCGGGTCGAACGGCCCATCAAACGTGGGATTTCCCGGGCATCGAAATTGACGAGCCCGCGGGCCACCGCGCGGCCGCCGGCGTCCCGCAGCTCGACCGGGTCCCCGGCGGAGAACTCACCTTCGACGGAGGCGATGCCGGCGGGCAGCAGCGAGGAGTGCCGGTCGACGACGGCCGCAACGGCGCCGTCGTCCAGGACGAGCGCACCCTGCGGCGTGGAGGCGTGCGCCAGCCACAGCAGCCGGTCGGCGGAGCGGCGGCCGGTGCGCAGGAAATGGGTGCCGGTCGGGCCGCCGGCCAGCGCGTCCGCGGCGTGCACGGCCGAGGTCAGGACGACGGGGACACCCGCCGCGGCCGCGATCCGGGCCGCCTCGACCTTGGTGACCATGCCACCGGTGCCGACCCCGGCCTTGCCCGCGCTCCCGATGGAGACGCCCTCCAGGTCCCGGGGACCGGTGACCTCCGCTATCCGGGACGTGCCGGGGGTGGCGGGGTCGCCGTCGTAGAGGCCGTCCACGTCGGAGAGGAGGATCAGCAGGTCGGCGCGGACCAGGTGGGCGACGAGCGCGGCCAGCCGGTCGTTGTCGCCGAAGCGGATCTCGTCGGTGGCGACGGTGTCGTTCTCGTTGACGATCGGTACGGCGCCCATGGCCAGCAGCTGGTCCAGGGTGCGGTAGGCATTGCGGTAGTGGGCGCGGCGGCTGGTGTCGTCGGTGGTCAGCAGGACCTGCCCGACCCGCCGGCCGTAGCGGGCGAAGGAGGCGGTGTAGCGGGCGACCAGCAGGCCCTGGCCGACGCTGGCGGCCGCCTGCTGCCGGGCCAGGTCGCGGGGGCGCCGCTCCAGGCCCAGCGGTGCGAGTCCGGCCGCAATGGCACCGGAGGAGACCAGGACGATCTCCTTGTCCTGGTGCTTGGCCAGCACATCCACCAGCGCATCGACGCGGTCCGCGTCCAGCCCGCCGGCTGCCGTGGTCAGCGAGGAGGAACCGATTTTCACCACGATCCGGCGGGCGTCCGTAACGTCCTGCCGTGCGCCCCTTGCGCCTGCCACCTGCATACCCCTGTTATCGCTCGCCCCGTAAAACGGCCCTACGGGCGCAATCTACGGCAGGTCGCGCCACCGGTGCGCCCGGATATCGCCTGACGGACGCCCCCGCGGACACCGGGGTTCGCCGCGGCGCCGCCTTCACCCGGTCTCCTGGCGGTGTTCGCCCCGGCCTTCGTGGGAATTTCTTAAGACGACGGCGGTCGCCAACGGGTTGCGTTCGATTGGTCCGCTTTCGCGGTGATGAGAGCCACAGCAGATTGTCACCAAGGCCAACAAGGTCATACGGTCGGGTGTCCATCGGTCCCGTTTCGCCGCTCCGGCGGCGTCGCAGCGCGGGACCCGGCCGCCCCCCTCGGCCTCCCCCTGACCTTTATTGCTGCCAGGAGCCCTCCCCCGTGCCTTCCGCCGGAATCGTCCCCCGCCGAGCCGTACAGCTCGCGGCCCTCTTCGCGATGATGCTCGCGTTCACCGCTCAGCTACTCGGTGCGCTGCTGCCCGTCATTCCGCTGTTCATCGCCGCATCCGTGGTCAACCTGGGACTCGACCTGATCCTCCAGCACAAGCAGCCCGGCCTGCTGTCCGTGCTCGGCCGGATCCGCTTCGACGTCACGGTGCGCCAGTTGCTGCGCGACATGCTGATACTGGTCGGCCTGCTGCACATCGACGGCATCAATCCGCTCGAGGAGCAGGCGCCGCTCACCATCACGCTGCTGCTCTTCTACGGCACCCACTTCGTGTGCCAGGCGGTCGCGGTGCTGGTCCGGCGGACCCGCAGCCTGCCGTTCGTGACGCGGAACATCGACGCCGGTGCGCTGCGGCTGTCCGATGCCCCGCCGCGCATCCTCTCCCGCCAGACCGGCCGGCGGCTGCTGCGCTTCTCGGTGCCCAGCACGACGGGCATGATGCTGACCTCGATCACCACCGACGCGTACTGGGGCGGCATCGGCCTGGCCGTCTCCCTGGTCCTGTCCGCCGGCGGCACCGTCTACCTGGGTACCTGGCTGCTGCCCAAGAAGCGGGTGCTGTCCGAGCAGCGCGCCCTGGAGTGGCTGGACAACTGGCTCGCCGAGTACAAGCCCACCGTCGGCATGTACTTCTCCGGCGGCGCCTCCTCCGCCTACCAGGCCAACATGTGGCTGAGCACCCTCGCCGACCTGGACGGCAACCCGATCATCGTGCTCCGCGAGCGCTTCATGGTGCAGAAGATCGAGGCCACGGACATCCCGATCGTCTGTATCCCCAAGGTCGCCAACCTGATGCGCCTGGAGCACTCCGCGCTCAAGGTCCTGCTGCACCCGGCGAACTCCGGCAAGACCTCGCAGATCCTGCGCATCCCCTCCATCAAGCACGCCTTCATCAACCACGGGGAGAGCGACAAGCTGTCCTCGTGCAACCCGTACGCGAAGGCGTACGACGAGGTCTGGGTGGCGGGCCCGGCGGCCCGTGACCGCTACCAGCTCGCCGACATCGGCGTCGAGGACAAGGACGTCGTGGAGGTCGGCCGCCCCCAGCTGTCCCCGATCCGGCCGTACGAGGGCGCCCCGGCCGGCCGTCCGACCACCGTGCTGTACGCCCCGACCTGGGAGGGCTGGGACGGCAATCCGGGCAACACCTCGGTGATCCTGGCGGGCGAGAACATCGTCCGCGAGCTGCTCGCCGACGAGAACGTTCGGCTGGTGTACAAGCCGCACCCGATGACCGGCTCCGTCGACCCGCGGGCCAAGGCCGCCAACGCCCGTATCCAGGCGATGATCACCGAGGCCAACGGCCGGCGCAGCGGTGCGCAGCCCGCCCCGGAGGCCGCCGCCGAGCTGGACCGCTGCGCCGAGGAGCTGAAGCAGCTCACCACCTCCGGCTTCCGCAAGAGCGCGGACGAGCTGGAGCGGATGCGGCTGCAGGGCACCCCGGAGGAGGGCCGCGCGGCCGCCGTGTCGGCCGCCCTGTCCGCCTGGGAGGAGGCCTACTGGAACTCCTTCCCGGAGTGGCAGCACCTGATCATCACCACCGCCAAGCCGGCCATCTTCCCCTGCTTCAACCAGGCCGATGTGCTGATCAGCGATGTCTCCAGCGTCGTCTCGGACTACCTGACCAGCGAGAAGCCGTACGCGGTGGCCAACACCTCCGGGATGGCCGAGGCCGACTTCCGGGCCAACTTCCCGACCGTCCGGGCCGCGACGATCCTCACGCCCGAGGCGGACGGCGTGGCCGCGCTCCTGGAGGCCGTACGCAACCCGGAGCAGGACACCCTCGCTGCCGAGCGCGCCGAGCTCAAGGAGCATCTGCTCGGCCCGTCGGACCCGCCGTCCGCGGTGCGCTTCAACCAGGCCGCGCTGGCGCTGGGCACCAAGGCCGACGAGCGGCGGGTACGGATGGAGAGCCGGCTGGCCGGTATCCCCGGGCAGCGCTCGCAGGATGCCGTGAACGCCGCAGACGCCGCCGAGACGGCCGATCACGAGTCCGACGGCGCCACGGACGAACCGGCGGCCGTCTAGCCCGCAGCGGGGCGCCCACGGCCCCGCACAGCGGCTTTGCGACACGCTGCACGACAACGGGGAAGGCCCCGGGAGGATCTCCTCCCGGGGCCTTCCCCGTTGTCGTGCGTTTCCTGCCCGCCCGCAGATGCCGTCGGGGGCACCGTCAGAACGGCCGGAAGCCGTCGTACTCCTCGTCGGACTCGTCCCGCTGCGCGTCCCGGTCCCTGCGGCGCTGCGTGGCCGGCCGGGGCGCCTCCAGACGGTGGTCCTCGCCACGGCGGCCCAGCATCTCCGCCCCGGCCGCCATCATCGGCTCCCAGTCGAACACGACGGCGTTGTCCTCGGCACCGATGGCGATGCCGTCGCCGGCGTGGGCGCCCGCCTTGCGCAGCGCGTCCTCCACACCCAGGCGGTTCAGGCGGTCGGCGAGGTAGCCGACGGCCTCGTCGTTGTTGAAGTCGGTCTGCGTGATCCAGCGCTCGGGCTTCTCGCCCCGTACGCGGAAGAAGTTCTCGCCCTCGGCCGTGACCGTGAAGCCCGCGTCGTCCACGGCCTTGGGCCGGATGACGATACGGGTGGCTTCCTGTACGGGCTTGGCCGCACGGGCCTCGGCGACGATGCCGGCCAGCGCGTACGACAGCTCCTTGAGGCCCATGTGGGCGACCGCCGAGACCTCGAACACGCGGTAGCCGCGCTCCTCCAGGTCGGGGCGAATCAGGTCGGCGAGGTCCTTGCCGTCCGGCACATCGATCTTGTTGAGGACGACCACCCGGGGACGGTTGTCGAGACCGCCGTACTGGGTGAGCTCCTCCTCGATGGTGTCGAGGTCGGAGACCGGGTCGCGGTCGGACTCCAGGGTCGCGGTGTCCAGAACGTGGACGAGCACCTCGCAGCGCTCGACGTGCCGCAGGAACTCCAGGCCCAGGCCCTTGCCCTGGCTGGCGCCGGGGATCAGACCGGGGACGTCCGCGATGGTGTAGACGGTCGAACCGGCGGTCACCACACCGAGGTTGGGCACCAGGGTGGTGAAGGGGTAGTCCGCGATTTTCGGCTTGGCGGCCGAGAGGACCGAGATGAGGGAGGACTTTCCGGCGCTGGGGTAGCCGACCAGGGCCACGTCCGCGACGGTCTTCAGCTCGAGGACGATGTCGCGGGCCTCGCCGGGCTCGCCGAGCAGCGCAAAGCCGGGGGCCTTGCGGCGGGCCGAGGCCAGTGCGGCGTTGCCGAGGCCGCCGCGGCCGCCCTGGCCGGCGATGAAGGTGGTGCCCTGGCCGACGAGGTCGGCCAGCACCTCGCCGTTGCCGTCCAGGACCACGGTGCCGTCGGGAACCGGCAGCACCAGGTCCTGGCCGTTCTTGCCGGAACGGTTGTCGCCCGCGCCCGGCGCACCGTTGGTGGCCTTGCGGTGCGGATGGTGGTGGTATTCGAGGAGCGTGGTGACGGCCTGGTCGACGACCAGGATCACATCGCCGCCGCGGCCGCCGTTGCCGCCGTCGGGGCCGCCCAGCGGTTTGAACTTCTCCCGCATAACGGAGGCCACGCCGTGGCCTCCGTTACCCGCGGCGACATGCAGCTCGACGCGGTCCACGAAGGTGGTCATGGTGGGGGTGCCTCCAGATAAACGGGATTGTCTGCGTACTGCGGAATGTCTCTGTCGTAACACGCCAAGGGCGGACCGGCCTTCCCGCTCTCGCGGGAGGCGGTCCGCCCCTGGTGTGTGCTGTGCTACGTCCGTGCCGTGATCAGGCGACCGGGACGATGTTCACGACCTTGCGGCCACGGTGGGTGCCGAACTGCACCGCGCCGGCCTCAAGGGCGAACAGGGTGTCGTCGCCGCCGCGGCCGACGCCCGTGCCCGGGTGGAAGTGGGTGCCACGCTGGCGGACCAGGATCTCACCGGCGAGGACGGCCTGACCGCCGAAGCGCTTCACGCCGAGCCGCTGAGCATTGGAATCGCGACCGTTCCGAGTGGACGATGCGCCCTTCTTATGTGCCATGTCTCCTCAGTCCCTTACTTCGCCGGAGCGTCGATGCCGGTGATCTTCAGCGCCGTGTGGAGCTGGCGGTGGCCGATCCGCTTCTTGTAACCGGTCTTGTTCTTGTACTTCTGGATCCGGATCTTGTCGCCCTTGTGGTGGTCGACGACCTCGCCCTGGACCTTCACGCCGGCCAGGACCCACGGGTCACTGGTGACCGAGTCGCCGTCGACAACCAGCAGCGTCGAGAGCTCGACGGTGTCGCCGACCTTGCTGGTGGAAATGCGGTCAACCTCGATGACGTCGCCGACAGCAACCTTCTGCTGGCGCCCGCCGGTGCGCACGATCGCGTACACGCGGAACTCTCTTTCGCTAGGAACGGATCCTCTGATGCCAGCCGCTCACACGGGCCTGGGATACGGCCCGTGGAATCCGAGTGGACGAGCGGCCTCCCTCGGCAGGGCCGAGAGGTGTTTGCTCAGGGGTTTGGTGTCACACAGACACCGACGGTCAAGGTTACGGGGCCTTGACCAGGGGGTCAAACCGGCCCCGGACCGCCGTAACGGCCCGGGGCGCGGCAGGTACTGCTAGTCCTCCGTCGAAGCGGACACCGACGCCACCGAGGGCTGCTCGGCGGCAGCGGTCTTCTTGGCCGCCGCCTGCGTCGTCTTCTTCGTAGCCGCCTTCTTCGCGGTGGTCTTCTTCGCCGTGGCCTTCTTGGCGGTGGTGGTCTTCTTCGCCGCCGTCTTCTTGACCGTGGTCTTCTTCGCGGCCGTCTTCTTGGCCGCTGCCTTCTTGGCCGTCGCCTTCTTCGCCGGCTTCTTGGCGGCGGGCGCGGCCTCGGCCTCGGCCTCGGCGGCTTCCGCGGCCGGCTCGGCGACGGGCTCCGCCGCCGGCGCCGTGATCACGACGGTCGCCGCGGACTCACCGGCCGCCTCGGGCGCCCCGGCCGGAGCGCTCACCCGGCGGGTCGCCCGGCGGCGCGCACGCGGCGGCGCGGGCTCCGCCACCGCAGCCTCGGCGGCCGTCTCCACGACGGGCTCCGGCTCGGCGACGGGCTCGGTCACCGGCTCGACCGGGACGACGATCGCGGCAACCTCCTGGGCGGCCTTGGGGGCGCCCGCCGGAGCGGACACCTTCCGGCTCACCCGGCGGCGGCCACGCGTCCGTCCGGCGGCCGCCTCGGCCTCCGCCGGGCTGCTGAACCACTCGTCGGTGTCGGCCACCGCAGGCTGCAGCTCGGCCTCCGTCACCGGGGCGGGCTCCAGCTCCGGCGCGCCGTCCGGCGTGGGCTCGACGGCCTCGACCTCATGGACGTGCGGCTCGACGGCCTCGGCGGGTGCCGCCTTGCCCTTCTTCTTGCGCTTGCCGCCACCGCCGACCGCCGCCGGCTGGTCCATGTGGACGATGACACCGCGGCCGTTGCAGTGCACACACGACTCGGAGAAGGCCTCCAGCAGGCCCTGGCCGACCCGCTTACGGGTCATCTGGACCAGGCCCAGCGAGGTGACCTCGGCCACCTGGTGCTTCGTACGGTCGCGGCCCAGGCACTCCAGCATCCGCCGCAGCACCAGGTCCCGGTTGGACTCCAGCACCATGTCGATGAAGTCGATGACGACGATGCCGCCGAGGTCGCGCAGCCGCAGCTGGCGCACGATCTCCTCGGCCGCTTCGAGGTTGTTCCTCGTCACGGTCTCTTCGAGGTTGCCGCCCTGGCCGGTGAACTTGCCGGTGTTGACATCGATCACGACCATGGCCTCGGTCTTGTCGATCACCAGCGAACCGCCGCTGGGCAGCCAGACCTTGCGGTCCAGGGCCTTCATCAGCTGCTCGTCGATGCGGTACGTCGCAAAGACGTCGACGTCCGAGGTCCACTTCTGCAGCCGGTCGGTGAGGTCCGGGGCAACGTGCGCGACATAGCCGTGGATGGTCTCCCACGCCTCGTCACCGCTGACGATGACCTTGGAGAAGTCCTCGTTGAAGATGTCGCGGACGACGCGGACGGTCATGTCCGGCTCGCCGTAGAGCAGCGACGGAGAGCTCGTGGAAGCGGCCTTCGCCTTCTTCTGGATCTCCTCCCACTGCGCCTGCAGCCGCTGGACGTCGCGCGCCAGCTCGTCCTCGCTCGCGCCCTCCGCGGCGGTACGGACGATGACGCCCGCGTCCTCGGGGACGATCTTCTTGAGGATCTGCTTCAGACGTGCCCGCTCGGTGTCGGGGAGCTTGCGGCTGATACCGGTCATCGAGCCCTCGGGCACGTACACCAGGTAGCGGCCGGGCAGCGAGACCTGGCTGGTCAGGCGGGCGCCCTTGTGGCCGATCGGGTCCTTGGTGACCTGCACCAGCACGGACTGGCCGGACTTGAGCGCGGACTCGATGCGGCGCGGCCCGTTGGCCATGCCCAGCGCCTCGAAGTTGACCTCGCCGGCGTACAGGACGGCGTTGCGGCCCTTGCCGATGTCGACGAAGGCGGCCTCCATGGACGGCAGAACGTTCTGCACCTTGCCCAGGTAGACGTTGCCGACGTAGCTGGTCGCCTGCTCCTTGTTGACGAAGTGCTCGACGAGGACGTCGTCCTCCAGCACGCCGATCTGGGTGCGCTCGCCGCTCTGGCGGACGACCATCACCCGCTCGACGGCCTCGCGCCGCGCCAGGAACTCCGCCTCGGTGATGATCGGCACCCGGCGGCGGCCCTGCTCGCGCCCCTCACGGCGGCGCTGCTTCTTGGCCTCAAGGCGCGTCGACCCCTTGATCGACTGCACCTCGTCGGCGCTGGTCCCCTCGTCCTTCTTACGGGGCTCGCGGACCTTGACGACGGTGCGCTCGGGGTCGTCGACCTGACCGGCCTCGGCCTCGGCGGTCTCACCGCTGCGGCGACGGCGGCGACGGCGACGGCGGCTGCTGCTGGAGCCGCCGCCGGGCTGCTCCTCGGCCTCCTCCTCCAGCTCCTCGGCGGCCTGCTCCTCGGGCTCGGCGGGCGCCTCGGCCTCCGACTCCTCGGGCAGCTCCTCGGCGGCCTCACCACGGCGGCGGCGACGGCCACCACGACGACGACGGCGCGAGGGGCGGTCGCCCGACTCCTCGTCGTGCGCGGCCTCCTGCTCCTCGGCCTCCTCGGGCTCGGCGGCCTCCTCGGCCACCGGCTCCTCGACGGGCACGGCGGCCTGCGGCTCGACCGGGGCACCACGGCGGCGGCGACGGCGCGGGCCGCCGGCGGCGGGCTGCTCCTCGGCGGCCTGCTCGGGGGCGGCCTCCTCCTGGCGGGCCGCGGCGTGCGCGGCGGCCGCGCTCTCCGGGGTCTGGAACATCGGCTCGGCGAAGACCGGCGCCTGGAAGACGGCGGTCGGCGGGCGCTGCGCCCGGCGACGGCCGCGCACCGGAGCCTCCGGCGCGGCCTCCTCCTCGGCGCGCGGCGCCTCGGCGACGGGCTCACCACGGCGGCGCCGGCGCTTGGGCTCGGCAGGCTCGGCCTCGGGGGCGGCGGGGGCGGCTTCCTCGACGGCCTGCGGCGCGCCCTCGGGCGCGGTCACCTTGCGGGTGGCACGACGGCGGGTACGGGCCGGCTTGGCCTCGTCCTCGGCGGGCGCCTCCGCCGCGGGGGCGGCCGGAGCGGCGGCCTCGGCGACGGGAGCGGCGGTCTCCTCGACCTCGCTGACCTGCGGGGCTCCGGCCGGGGCGGTCACCTTGCGGGTGGCGCGGCGGCGGGTACGGGCCGGTTTGGCCTCGTCCTCGGCGGGTGCCGGGGCGACCTCGGCCACCGGCTCGGGCACCTCGGCGGCAACCGGGGCCGGGGCGGCCTCGCTCACCTGCGGCGCTCCGGCGGGCGCGGTCACCTTACGGGTGGCACGGCGACGCGTACGGGCCGGCTTGGCCTCTTCCTCGGCCTCGGGGACCTCGGCAACGGCCTCGGCCGGTGCGGCCTCGGCCGGTGCGGCCTCGCTGACCTGCGGGGCCCCGGCGGGCGCGGTCACCTTACGGGTGGCACGGCGACGCGTACGGGCCGGCTTGGCCTCGTCCCCGGTGGTGACCGCCGATGCGGCGGGCTCCTCGACGGCGGGCTGCGCCGCCGGGCTCTCGGTGCTCACCACCGCGGCCTCGGCCGCAGCGCCGCCCACGGGCGGGCCGGCCGGCCGGGACGCCGCACGGCGCCTGCGGCGCGGCGGCAGGACGTCGCCGGGCGAATTGTTGTCGTCCACACCACGGTCCGCGGACTGCGTGGGTTCGGTGGAATCGGTGGGCTCAGTTGTTTCGAGCATGCGGGCGGTTCTCCCGTCACGCTCCCGGGCGCCACGCCTGATTCCGGCTGCGGTCCGCGTGATGAGCGCGGTTCCGCCGTCCGGGGCGCGGGCGCCGCACGGGAGCTGTCGTCTCGCTCGCCGGGCCCGTAGGTCGGGACCGGCGAAAGTCTCCTGGTCAGTGCGTCTGCCGGGCCGGGGTGGCTCCCTGGCTGATCGGCGACGCGACGACGGCGGTCCTACGCAGTGCCTTCCCCGGCTGTCGGGGAGGCCCCGCTCGGCGCCTTCGCGGCACGTGGCCCGGCGGCCGTGGATGGGGCGGCCGTGGCAGCATCGCGGTCGGGCGCCAGCGGGTCGGTCACCGCGCCGGACTCCTCATCGAGCGGCCCCTGCGCCAGCCTGGTCACCGCAGCGGGGACCGGCGGCGCCAGGTCGGCCGCAGCTCGGAGGCCGGACAGGACGTCGTCGGGTCGCACGGCAGGTGTCAGATGCCGAACAACCAGCCGCAGTATCGCACAGGCTTTGCCGTCGGGCCTATCGCCCTCGTCTCCGGCGGCCTCCAGACGCACCACCGCGCCGCGTGCGTCGAAGCTGCGCATGCCGTTCTTCGTACGGCGCTCGACCTTCACCTCGTCGGCGGCGAGGAACGCCTCGACGGCGGTCCGGGCCGTATCGGCCGCGACCTCGTCGAGCCGGATCTCCCACACCGAGGCCTCGAGGCGGTCGGCGAGACCGCTGGTGTGCGCCTCAACGGCATCCGTCACATCGAGCCCGGCCGGCAGCGACTCGTCCAGCAGCTCGCGGAGCCTGGCCGGGTCGCAGCGCTCGGTGAGCGCGATCTCCAGATACTCGGCCTCACTGCCCGTACCCGTCGGGGCGGCGTTGGCGTACGACACCTTGGGGTGCGGGGTGAAGCCCGCCGAATAGGCCATGGGGACCTCGGCGCGGCGCAGCGCCCGCTCGAAAGCGCGCTGGAAGTCGCGGTGGCTGGTGAACCGGAGGCGGCCGCGCTTGGTGTAGCGCAGTCGGATGCGCTGCACCGCCGGTGCAGGCGGCGGGCCTTCGGGCTGTCGCTTGCCCAGTGTCGCTCAGTCCTTCGTGAGTGCGGTCGTACTGCTACCTAGAGTACGTGCCTCGGGGGCACCCGGTTCCCGCCGGGGCGGTACGGCCGCGCTCCGCGCCCCTTCCCTGGGCGTGCCGAACAGGGCGCGGCGGATCTCCTGACGGGTCTGCCGCACGCTCTGACGGGCGGCGCCCAGTGCGCTCCGGGCGGCCCGGCCGGCGCTTGCCAGGCCCTGCCGGACCGGGCGCCAGATGCCGTCCCGGATGCCGTGCCCGAGCGGGGTGAGCAGGGTCCGGTAGACCCAGCGGACCGGCTCGACGAGCGTCCACCGCAGCACCGTCCCGAGGAAGCGCCAGACGGCCCGGGAGACGAACCCCGCGGCCCGCCAGCAGAGTCCGAGCGCCGCCGCGACCTCACGGACGACGACGGTCACCACGACGGCCACCGCCCGCCCGGCCGGCGCCAGCACGTACCGCCACAGTGCGACGGCCGGGACGACGACGATCCATCGGACCACCGCCGCGACGCCCGTCGCGAGGGCCGTCGCGAGGGCCGTGAAGACCGCCGCGATGACGGTCACCACACCGCGGACCAGCCAGGCGATGCCGTGCCCGACGGGCGTGAGCACATACGCGTACAGCCACTGGGCGGGAACCACGACCAGATACCGCACCAGCCACGCCAGCGCGGCACCGGCCCCCCGCGCGACGGGCACCACCACATGCCGCCACAGCGCCACCCACGGCCACACGAACAGCGCCTTGCCCAGCCACACCAGCGCCACACCGACGCCCCGCGCCAGCCAGGCGATGCCGCGCCCGACGGGCATGAGCACATACGCGTACAGCCACTGGGCAGGAACCACGACCAGATACCGCACCAGCCACGCCAGCGCGGCACCGGCCCCCCGCGCGACGGGCACCACCACATGCCGCCACAGCGCCACCCACGGCCACACGAACAGCGCCTTGCCCAGCCACACCAGCGCCACACCGACGCCCCGCGCCAGCCAGGCGATGCCGCGCCCGACGGGCATGAGCACATACGCGTACAGCCACTGGGCGGGGACCACCACCAGGCAGCGCACCAGCCACGCCACCGGGGCAACGACGAGCGTCCGCCAGATCCAGCCGGCCGGGATCACGACGAGATGCCGCCCCAGCCAGGCCAGCGCGCGGCCCAAGGGGCGCAGCGCCATGCGGTCCACGGCCTTGGCGCAGGCCACCAGCGCGTCCCACACCAGCCGCACCGGCACCACGAGCACCAGCACCACGATCCGTACGGGCAGCCGTACCGCCGTGGTCAGACAGCCTTCGCCCGGCTCGTACGCGGCCGGCGCCCGGTCGCCGTCGGTGGGTTCCATCCGGACCTCCCCCAGTCCTGTCCTCGGTGCTGCGCATACGCCTCGGCCCGGACGCCGCGTGGTGCGGGGCCGGGCCGAGGTCGCGTACGGGCCGTGTGGACCGTACGGATGCTGCTTACTTGACGACCGTCAGTGGCAGCAGCTTCTTGCCCGTCGGGCCGATCTGGATCTCGGTGTCCATCTGCGGGCAGACGCCGCAGTCGAAGCACGGGGTCCAGCGGCAGTCCTCGACCTCGGTCTCGTCGAGGGCGTCCTGCCAGTCCTCCCAGAGCCAGTCCTTGTCGAGGCCGGAGTCGAGGTGGTCCCAGGGCAGGACCTCCTCGTAGGTGCGCTCGCGCGTGGTGTACCAGGCGACGTCCACGTCGAAGGCGGGCAGCGTCTCCTCGGCGGCCTTCATCCAGCGGTCGTACGAGAAGTGCTCGCGCCAGCCGTCGAAGCGGCCGCCGCCCTCGTAGACGGCGCGGATGACCGAGCCGATGCGGCGGTCACCGCGGGAGAGCAGGCCCTCGACGATGCCGGGCTTGCCGTCGTGGTAGCGGAAGCCGATGGAGCGGCCGTACTTCTTGTCGCCGCGGATCTTGTCGCGCAGCTTCGTCAGGCGCGCGTCGGTCTCCTCGGCGGAGAGCTGCGGCGCCCACTGGAAGGGGGTGTGCGGCTTGGGGACGAAGCCGCCGATGGAGACCGTGCAGCGGATGTCGTTCTGGCCGGAGACCTTGCGGCCCTCGGCGATGACCTTGACCGCCATGTCGCCGATCTGGAGGACGTCCTCGTCGGTCTCGGTCGGCAGGCCGCACATGAAGTACAGCTTCACCTGCCGCCAGCCGTTGCCGTAGGCCGTGGAGACGGTCCGGATCAGGTCCTCTTCGGAGACCATCTTGTTGATGACCTTGCGGATGCGCTCCGAGCCGCCCTCGGGCGCGAAGGTCAGACCTGAGCGGCGGCCGTTGCGGGTCAGCTCGTTGGCAAGATCGATGTTGAAGGCGTCGACGCGGGTCGACGGCAGCGACAGGCCGATCTTGTCTTCCTCGTACCGGTCGGCGAGCCCCTTCGCGATGTCGCCGATCTCGGTGTGGTCCGCGGAGGACAGCGACAGCAGGCCGACCTCCTCGAATCCCGTGGCCTTCAGACCCTTCTCCACCATGTCGCCGATGCCGGTGATGCTTCGCTCCCGTACGGGGCGCGTGATCATGCCGGCCTGGCAGAAACGGCAGCCGCGGGTGCAGCCACGGAAGATCTCGACCGACATCCGCTCATGGACGGTCTCGGCCAGGGGAACGAGCGGCTGCTTGGGGTAGGGCCACTCGTCGAGGTCCATGACGGTGTGCTTGGAGACCCGCCACGGGACGCCGGAGCGGTTGGGGACGACGCGGGAGATCCGGCCGTCGGGAAGGTACTCGACGTCGTAGAACCTGGGGACGTAGACGCTGCCGGTCTTCGCCAGGCGCAGGAGGACCTCGTCGCGGCCGCCGGGCCGGCCCTCGTTCTTCCAGGCGCGGATGATCTCGGTGATCTCCAGCACGGCCTGCTCGCCGTCGCCGATCACCGCGCAGTCCAGGAAGTCCGCGATCGGCTCGGGGTTGAAGGCGGCGTGGCCGCCGGCGAGGACGATCGGGTGGTCCTCGGTGCGGTCCTTGGACTCCAGCGGGATGCCGGACAGGTCCAGGGCGGTGAGCATGTTGGTGTAGCCGAGCTCGGTGGAGAAGCTCAGGCCGAGGACGTCGAACGCGCCGACGGGGCGGTGGCTGTCCACCGTGAACTGCGGCACCTGGTGCTCGCGCATCAGCGCCTCGAGGTCCGGCCACACGCTGTAGGTGCGCTCGGCAAGGACGCCCTGCCGCTCGTTGAGGACCTCGTAGAGGATCATGACGCCCTGGTTGGGCAGGCCGACCTCGTAGGCGTCGGGGTACATGAGCGCCCAGCGCACGTCGCATTCGTCCCAGGGCTTGACGGTGGAGTTGAGTTCTCCACCGACGTACTGGATCGGCTTCTGCACGTGCGGGAGCAGGGCCTCGAGCTGTGGGAAGACCGATTCGGCAGGCATCTCGACGAACTTTCGTGAGCTGGGCAAGGCGATTCTCAAGCGTAACCCGGACGGAGCCACCCCCTGTACGGCAGCGGATTCACCAGCTCGACGGCGGCGCCGCCTTCGCCCACACCCCCGGCAGCTCCCGCTCCCGCTCGGCCGCCTGGGCCTCCTCGCGCCCGTAGAGCAGCCCGAAGGTGAAGGCGCTCTCACCGGCGCGCGCCGCCTGGGTGGCCAGCTCGCGCAGGGCCGCGCGGGCGACCACGCTGTCCTGGTGGTCGCCGAGCACCTGCTGCACCCGCTTCGTTCGCCTGGTGAACTTCTTTGCGGGTTTGCCGAGCACCGGGCGGGCCGCCTCCGCCGCGTAGCGCACCCGCTTGGCCGCTTTGCGGGCGCCGTGCAGCGCCTCGTCCCGGACGGGTCCCGCCGGTGCGTCCAGCGCCTCCTCGACGCGGCCGGCCAGCCGGGCGTAGTCCTTCAGTACGGCCTTCACCAGCACCTCCGGCGCGGGCAGCGCGGCGGCCCGGCGCAGCGGCGGCTCGGCCACCAGCGCCTCCAGGGTGCGCAGCAGCTCCAGATAGCGCTCGCCGTCCAGTACGGCGAGCACCTCGCGGCGCGAGCCCTGACGGCGCCGCTGCGACCAGATGCGCAGCCGGGCGGACACCGGGCCGAGCCGCAGCGTCCGGGGCAGCTCCGCCAGCGCGCCCCGCAGTCGCGCGGTGAGCACCTCGCGGTCCCGGTCCACCCCCAACTCCGCGGCCAGCCACTGGAGTTCGAGGCCGATGGGCAGGGTGACGGACCGGTCGAGGACCTTGGTGTACGAGCGGAAGGCGCTGCGCAGGCGGCGGGTGGCGACCCGCATCTGGTGCACGGAGTCGGGCAGGTCGCGGCGTACGGCCGGGTCGAGCTCGATGACCACCCGGACCTGTTCGCGGACGTACCGCAGGACGATGTCACCGGCGGTGCGCGTCTTCTTGCCGGACCGCTTGGCCTGCTGGGCGGAGGTGCGGGGCCCGCCGGGCCGCTTGCCGGTCTGCGCGGACGCGCCCTCCTGCTCCGTCTCGGCCAGCGCCCGCGCCAGCTTCGACGCCGCCCTGGCCGGGCGCACCCCCGCCGCGGCCAGCACCTCGCCGACCTCGTCCAGCAGCCCGGGGTCGCCGCCCTCCCCCGTCAGCTCCACCTCGATCTCGTGCCAGCGCACCTCCGCGCCCCCGTCGGCGCGGGACGCCCGTACCGCGTCGACCGCGAGCTCGGCGAGGGCCGTGCCGTCGGCGTCCTGGAGCAGGCGGACCGTACGCCGGGTCCGCAGCCGGACGACGGGCACCAGGTCGCGGCCGAGCGTGCGCGACCGTACGAGCGCCGTCAGCTCCCGCGGCGGCGTTTCGGAGAGCGGCGCCCGCACCTCGTCGCGGACGCCGAGCGCGACCGGCAGCTTCAGATGCCAGCCCGCGTCGTCGCCCCCGGTGCGGTGGCGCAGCGTGATGCCGGCCGCGGCGAGTCTCTGGTCGGGGGTGTCGTAATACGTGGCGTCCAGCTCCACCACGCCCCGCTCGACCACGGCCGCGACCCGGTGCACCGCGGTCAGGTCGGGCAGCTCCGTCGCGTCGGTGGCCTCGTACTTCCGCTCGATCTCCCGCACGGTGTCCGCCATGAATCGAATCTAGCCATCCCGTCGGCGGGCGACCACCCATCGGACGGGACCACCGGAGGCACCGGGAGCACTGGCGCGCACAACCGGCGGTGACTTACGGTGTGTCATCGCTCATCCACACAGAGTGGCGTCAGGTGATCACTCGCCCCTTCAGGGAGGGAGCCACCGTGCACCCCCACACCGTCCCGGCCGTCATCGGGACGCGCGACCGCATCCCGGACGGCGGCCGCCCCTTCCTGCTGACGATGCCGAGCAGCCCCGCCGCCCCCAAACTGGCCCGCGACTTCGTGCACGCCGTGCTGCGCCGCACTGCGCTGAGCCCGCTGTGCGACACCGCGGTCCTGCTCACCTCGGAAGCGGTCACCCGCTCCCACCTGAGGACCCCCGCAACGGCCGACATCCTGCTGCGCGTGCTGACCGCTCCGCGCGGCCTGCACATCAGCGTCCATGACTCGGCCGCCACGCCCGTACGAGTCCCGGGAACGCCCCGTCCGGAGCAGCCGGCCGACCTCGGGCTGCTGCTGCTCACCCGCCTCGCCGGGCACTGGGGCACGGCCCCCTTCGCGGGGCCGCCCCGGTCGGGGTCGCTGTGGTTCGAACTGAAGGTGAAAGGGGGCCCGGACCAGTAGGCCCGGACCTCCGTCTCAGCCGGCCGACACCGGCCGCTGCACCCGGATCGACTGCAGCAGCCCTATGGCGATCCATACGGCGAACATCGAGGTGCCGCCGTAGGAGACAAAGGGCAGCGGGAGGCCGGTGACCGGCATGATGCCGAGCGTCATCCCGATGTTCTCGAAGGCCTGGAAGGCGAACCAGGCGATGATGCCGGCCGCGACGATCGTGCCGTACAGCTCGCCGGTCTCGCGGGCGATCCGGCAGGCGCGCCACAGGACGACGCCGAGCAGGAAGATGATCAGGCCCGCCCCGAGGAAGCCGAGTTCCTCGCCGGCGACGGTGAAGATGAAGTCCGTCTGCTGTTCGGGGACGAACTGGCCGGTGGTCTGGCTGCCGTGGAAGAGGCCGGAGCCGGTCAGCCCGCCGCCGCCGATGGCGATACGCGCCTGGTTGGTGTTGTAGCCGACGCCGGCGGGGTCGAGGCTCGGGTTGGCGAAGGCCGCGAAGCGGGCGATCTGGTAGTCGTCGAGCAGGCCGAGCTGCCAGATGGCGAGGCAGCCGACGACGCCGGTGCCCAGCAGGCCGAGGATCCAGCGGTTGGAGGCGCCGGAGGCGAGCAGTACGCCGAGGATGATGGCGCCCAGGACCATGACCGAGCCGAGGTCCGGCATCAGCAGGATGACCGCCACCGGGACGCCCGCGAGGCCCAGGGCCTGGACGACGGTGCGGTGGTCGGGGTTCGGGCGGTCGCCGGCGTCGACCCGTGCGGCGAGGACCATCGCCATGCCGAGCGTGATGGTGATCTTCGCGAACTCGGCGGGCTGGAGGGAGAAGCCGCCGGGGATCGCCAGCCAGGAGCGCGAGCCGTTGATGGTGGCGCCCAGCGGGGTCAGGACGAGCAGCGCGAGGATGACCGACAGGCCGTAGAGGACCGGGATCGCGCCGCGCAGGGTGCGGTGGCCTAGCCAGATGGTGCAGGTGGCCAGCGCCAGTCCGATGCCGAGGTTGAGCAGATGGTGCAGGAAGAAGTAGTACTCGTCGCCGTGGTTGAGCTCGGTGCGGTTACGGGTGGCCGAGAAGACCAGGATCGAGCCCATCAGGGACAGGGCCACGCAGGCCAGCAGCAGAATCCAGTCGAGCTTGCGGACCACCGAGTCGCGCGCGGTGAGCTTGCCCCAGGCGCTGAGTTCGGGGGTGTAGCGGCGGATGGAGAACGTCTTGGACGTGGGGCTGGTCGTCACTGCGGGCTCCCCGATGGGGACGGCTTCGGCTTGGGCGGGGTGTGCGGCTTGATGGCCTGGGCCTGGATCGTGCCGTCGTCCTCGATCTTGGGCAGCCGGGCCTGCGGCTTCGGGAGCAGTGCGGCCTTGTTGTCGATGCCGCCGTCCTCGCTGACGCCGTAGAGGGCGTTGTAGATCTTGCGTACGGCCGGACCGGAGGCGCCGGAGCCCGTACCACCCTGGGAGATCGTCATCACGATCGTGTAGTCCTTGGTGTACGTGGCGAACCAGGACGTCGTCTGCTTGCCGTAGACCTCGGCCGTACCGGTCTTGGCGTGCATCGGGATCTTGTCCTGCGGCCAGCCGCCGAACCGCCAGGCGGCGGTTCCTCGGGTGGCCACGCCGGCGAGGGCGCCGTCCATCTGCTTGAGGGTCTTCGCGGTCACCGGAAGCTTGCCGTGCGGCTTGGGCACGATGTTCCTGATGTGCTTGCCGTTGGGGGTGATGACGGCCTTGCCGACGCTCGGGTCGTAGAGCGTGCCGCCGTTGCTGATCGCGGCGTAGATGGTGGCCATCTGGATCGGGGTGACGAGGGTGTCACCCTGTCCGATGGCGTAGTTGATCGAGTCGTAGGCGTGCAGTTTCATGCCCTCGAGGCAGTTCTCACGGGCGAGCTTCGTAGCGAAGTCCTTCTTCTTCGGCCATGCCTTGGCCTGCTCGCACCAGCCGACCTGGTTGGCCTTCCAGAAGTCCTTCTTCCACTGGCGGTCGGGGACCCGGCCGGTGACCTCGCTGGGGAGGTCGATGCCGGTCTTGTCACCGAGCCCGAACTGGTGGGCGGTCTTGTAGAACCAGTTCTTGGCGTCCGCCTTCGGCTTGAGCCCGCCGTCCCGCTTCCACTCGTCGTGCGAAAGCCGGTAGAAGACGGTGTCGCACGAGACCTCCAGCGCCCGGCCCAGGTCGATCGCACCGTGGCTCTGCGACTCGAAGTTCTTGAAGACCTGGCCGCCGATGCTGTACGAGCTGGTGCAGGGGTAGTGGCCGTCGAAGTCATAGCCGGCGTTGACCGCGGCGGCGGTCGAGATGACCTTGAAGATCGAGCCGGGGGCCGCCTGCCCCTGGATGCCGCGGTTCAGCAGCGGATAGTTGGAGCCCTTGCCGGTGAGCTTGGCGTAGTCCTTGCCGGAGATCCCGCCGACCCAGGCGTTGGGGTCGTAGCTGGGGTTGGAGGCCATCGCCACCACCCGGCCGGTCTTCGCCTCCATGACGACCACGGAGCCCGCGTCGGCCTTGTAGTTGGTGCCGGTGTTCTTGTCCCGCTCCTTGCGGGCGTCCTTCATGGCCTGGTCCAGCTCTTTCTCCGCCACGGCCTGCACCCGGGCGTCGATGCTGGTGACGACGCTGGAACCGGCCTGGCCCTTCTCGCTCTTGGACTGGCCGATGACCCGTCCCAGGTTGTCGACCTCGTAGCGGTTCACCTGGGCCTTGCCGCGCAGATCGCTGTCGTACGTCCGCTCCAGCCCCGACCGGCCGACCTGGTCGGACCGCAGCAGCGGCGAGTTGCTGTTCTTGGCCTTCTGGATCTCCTCGTCGGTGACCGGGGAGAGATAGCCGAGGACCTGGGCGGTGTTGGCATTGCCCGGGGCGGCGTAGCGGCGCACCGCGGTGGGCTCGGCGCTGATGCCGGGGAAGTCCTCACTGCGCTCGCGGATCTGGAGGGCCTGCTGGGTGGTGGCCTCGTCCGTGATCGGGATCGGCTGGTACGGGGATCCGTTCCAGCAGGGCTGCGGGGTCTTGGCGTCGCAGAGCCGGACCTTGTTGCGGATCTCCTGCTCGGACATGCCCAGTACCTTGGAGAGCCGGCCGAGCACGCCCTTGCCGTCGTCCTTCATCTTCAGCAGCTCGGTGCGGCTGGCGGAGACGACGAGACGGGTCTGGTTGTCGGCCAGCGGCACACCGCGCGCATCGAGGATGGAGCCGCGGGTGGCGGGCTCGACGACCTGCTGGACGTGGTTGGACTTGGCCTCGTTGGCGTACTCCTGGCCGTTACGGATCTGCAGATACCAGAGTCGGCCGCCGAGGGTGAGCAGCAGGGAGAAGACCAGGATCTGGATGGCGATGAGACGGACGGTGACCCGGGAGGTCCGGCCTGTCTCTGGAATGTTACTCATGGCGCGAAGCGCCTCCTTGAGGGGTGGTGGCCGGGCGACGGGAGGGCTTGCTCACAGCGCCCCCACTGTCCGTCCGTTGGCCGACCGCTCTGCCCCTGCGGTACGTCCGCCGCTCACAGCCGCTTGACCCCCTTGATCCTGGCCGCCTTGGCCGTCCGGCCGATCCGCCCGGCCTTCTTCATTCCGCCGCGGCTCGCCGTGAAGCCGGTGCCGGTGCTCAGCCAGCCGTACGCGGGATCGCGGCCGCCCGCCGAACCGCTCGAGCCGCCGGAGCCGTCGGCGGCCAGCGGGTCGTTGTCCGTTCTGCGCGCGACGGCCATCACCAGCGGGACGATGAACGGGGCGAGCAGCAGGTCGTAGAGGGTGGCGCTGAGCAGCAGCCCGACGAGGCCGACGTGCCGGGCGGCGGTGTCGCCGACCAGCGCGCCGACGCCCGCGTACATCAGGGTCGAGCCGATGGCGGCGCCGATGACGACCATCAAAGGGACGGTCGCCGAGCGGTGCTGGCCGGAGTCGGGCCTGGTCAGGCCCGCGATATAGCCGATGACGCAGAGCACCAGCGCATACCGGCCGATGGCGTGGTCGGAGGGCGGGGCGAGGTCGGCGAGCAGTCCCGCGAAGAAGCCGACCAGACAGCCGCCGACGTGGCCGTAGACCAGCGCGAGGCCGAGGACGACCAGCAGCAGCAGGTCCGGGACGGCGCCGGGCAGTTGGAGCCGGGCCAGGACGCTGACCTGGATGACGAGGGCGACGACGACCATCGGGGTCGCGAGCAGGATCCGGTTGATGCGCATCGGTCAGCTCCTGGGAGGGGCGCTCGCGGTGGGGGTGGCCGTGACGGTGACCGTCGGCGTCGGCTTCGGCTTGGCCGGTTTGGGCGGCAGGACGGTGTCGCGCGGGTCCTCGCGGGGCGGCTGGACCACGACGCCGACGACGTCGAGCTGGGAGAAGGCGACGTACGGGCGGACCTGGAGGGTGCGGGTCAGATCGCCGGTGGACGGCTCGACCTTGACGATCTGGCCGACCGGAACGCCGGGCACAAACGGCTTGTCGGCGCTGGAGCCGAAGGTGACCAGCCGGTCGCCCCTCTTGACGGCGGCCTTGCCGTTGAGCAGCTGGACGCGCAGCGAGCGGCCGCCCTGACCGTTGGCGAAGCCGATCTCGTTGGTCTTCTCCATACGGGTGCCGACGGTGAAGTCGGGGTCGTTGGCCAGCAGCACGGTGGCGGTGTCGGCGCCGACGGTGGTGACCCGGCCGACCAGACCGTCGCCGTTGAGGACGGTCATGTCGCGGGCGATGCCGTCGCGGCTGCCGGCGTCGATGGTGACGGTCCAGGAGAAGCCCTGGGCGGCACCGATGGCGATGACCTCGGCGCCCTTGATGCCGTACTGGCCGGCGCCGGCGGACTTGAGCATCTTGTCGAGCTGGGCGGCGCGGCTGCGGTTGCGGTCGGAGGAGCCGAGCTTGGCCTTGAGGGCGGCGTTCTCGTGCTCCAGGCGGGCGATGCGGTTGTGCCGCTCCCCGGAGTCCCGTACGGCGCCGACGGCGTTGCCGACCGGGCTGACGACGCTTGCGACGCCGCTTTCGACCGGTCCGAAGGCGGAGGCGGCGGCTTGCCGGGCACCGTCGAGCGGGGACTGTTCACCGCCGCGGATATCGACCGTGATCAGCGCGAACGCGATCGCGACCAGCAGCACCAGCAGCAGCCGGCTCTCTCGTGTGTCCCTCACGTGCGGCGGCCGTGTCCTTCCTCGTAGGACCGGCCGGCTGCGGGCCCGCGCCGGTCTCGTTCGGGAGTTGAGCGTTGTGCCTTTATGAGCGGAGCAAGCTGACGGGGCGTCAGCGCACCGTGTCTGTGGAGAGGTACTGCCTGCGGAGAGGTGGTACCTGTCCGGAATTGTTGTGCCTGTCCATCAACGATTCAGCGGACGAATCGGGTACTGCGAGTGGCGCCCGGTCCCGCGGCACGCCGTGCGGCGCGCCGCGGGCGGAATCGGCGCCGGGGACGTCCTACCTGCGCGGCTGGGAGTCGAGGACCTGCTGGAGCGCCTCGAACTCCTCGACGCACTTGCCGGAACCGAGCGCGACGGAGTCGAGCGGGTCCTCGGCGATATGGATGGGCATACCGGTCTCGCGGCGCAGCCGCTCATCGAGGCCGCGCAGCAGGGCGCCGCCTCCGGTGAGCACGATGCCGCGGTCCATGACGTCGCCGGACAGCTCCGGCGGGCACTTGTCGAGGGTCGTCTTGACCGCGTCGACGATGGAGTTGACCGGCTCCTCGATGGCCTTGCGGACCTCGGCGGCCGAGATGACCACGGTCTTGGGCAGGCCGGAGACCAGGTCGCGGCCGCGGATCTCGGTGTGCTCGTCCTGCTCGAGGTCGTAGGCCGAACCGATGGTGATCTTGATGCTCTCGGCGGTGCGCTCGCCCAGCAGAAGGCTGTACTCCTTCTTGATGTGCTGGATGATCGCGTTGTCGAGCTCGTCGCCGGCCACCCGGATGGACTGGGCCGTGACGATCCCGCCGAGCGAGATGACCGCGACCTCCGTCGTGCCGCCGCCGATGTCCACGACCATGTTGCCGGTGGCCTCATGGACCGGCAGTCCGGAGCCGATCGCCGCGGCCATCGGCTCCTCGATGATGTGGACCTGGCGCGCGCCGGCCTGGGTCGAGGCCTCGATGACGGCGCGGCGCTCAACTCCGGTGATGCCGGAGGGAACACAGACGACCACCCTCGGGCGGGCCAGATAGCGCCGCTTATGGATCTTGAGGATGAAGTAGCGGAGCATCCGCTCGGTGATCTCGAAGTCGGCGATGACGCCGTCCTTCAGGGGCCGTACGGCGACGATGTTGCCGGGCGTCCGCCCGATCATCTTCTTCGCCTCTGCACCCACCGCGAGAATGCCGCCGGTGTTGGTGTTGATGGCCACGACCGACGGCTCGTTGAGGACGATGCCGCGGCCCCTGACGTACACCAGCGTGTTGGCGGTCCCGAGGTCGACAGCCATGTCACGGCCGATGAACGACATGTTGTTCCCCATGAGGATACGTCTGGCCTTCCCAACTGGAGCGAATGCTTACTTGAGGTCGGCAGGAGGTGATGCGCTGAATGACGCGGAAGCTCCATCGTAGTCTCGCCGTGCAACCCACTCGAACACGGTGGAGCCTTGAGCGCCATTGTCAGCCGTACACGCACCCGCCCCCCTTAATGGTGACGTCGTGTCGCGAGGATGCGTTCCCCCGATCGAGTCGCATATACCAAGGGGCGACCGATGATTCCATCGGTCGCCCCTGGTCACAAGGGGTGCGTGCCTGGTGATGCGTCAGGAAATCCCCGGGAAGAAAATCTTGATCTCGCGCTCGGCGGACTCTTCGGAATCCGAGGCGTGGATCAGATTCTCTCGGGTAATCGTGCCAAAGTCCCCACGAATGGACCCACTCGGTGCGGCAATCGGGTCAGTCGGCCCGGCCAGCGCACGCACACCCTCGATGACCCGCTCACCCTCGACGACGAGCGAGACCACCGGGCCGGAGGACATGAATTCCACGAGGGGCTCGTAAAACGGCTTGCCGACGTGCTCGGCGTAGTGCTGCTCGAGGATCTCGCGGTCCAGGCTGCGCAGCTCCAACGCGCTGATCGTCCAGCCGGCCTTCTTCTCGATACGGCCGATGATCTCCCCGACCAGGCCGCGGCGCACGGCATCAGGCTTGAGGAGGACGAGGGTGCGCTGGCTCACGAAGGGACTCCCTGTAATGCGTACAACGGTCAGCGGGTGCACCGAGGCTACAGGGCGCGCCCGACGGACCACGCCCGCCCCCGGCACCGTACGGCTCAACCGGCCGCCGGTGCCCCGGTCTCCGACCAGCGCGCCTTCGCCTCGTCGATCTTGCGTCCGAAGTGCACCGACGCCCACCACAGCGCCGCGAACACCGCGCCCAGGAAGAACATCGTGGGGACGACGAAGCCGCTGGCGATGAGGGCGATCTGCAGCGCCCAGCCCATCTGCACCCCGCCGGGTCGGCCGATCATTCCGCACAGCAGGATGCTGACCAGCATCGCGACGCCACTGACCGTCCAGATGGCGACCGTCGACAGATCGCTGAGCTGCATGGCAACCAGCCCGGCGAACCCGATCACAAAGAACTCGCCGATCAAGGTACTGGCACACAGGGTCCGCATGGCTCAGCCCCTCCCCAGCAGCAGTCGGGCCTCGCCGACCGTGATCACGGAGCCGGTCACCAGCACACCCGCGCCCGAGAACTCGCCCTCTTCCTCGGCGAGGGTGATCGCCGCCTCCAGCGCGTCGTCGAGCCGCGGCTCGACGACGACCCGCTCGGCGCCGAAGACCTCCACGGCGACCGCCGCCAGCTCATCGGCATCCAACGCA